>CAMBSR010000066.1 GCA_945870475.1 Phycisphaera mikurensis NBRC 102666 | reverse complement strand
GCCTTCGGGCCCTTCCACACCGCGGCGTCGTAGCACGCCCACAGGTGGCCGATCCAGCCGCCGAGGCCGAAGGTGATCACCCAGATCACGGCCGTGACGATGAAGAAGACGAGCCCACGCAGGGCGCGGCCCTGCACCAGCTGTCCGAGCCCGGGGATGAGGAAACTCGCGATGGCCGCGAGCACGTTGCCGGATGATCCTTGGCCTGCCATGGGGGTAAGGGTAGCGGGGGGGTCTGGTGTCGATTCGGTGGCGTGGAGAGCGGGATAGCAGGGCCGTGCGTTCAATTTTTGGAATTTTCATGATTCCGATGGGCGAATCGCGCGAATTCGCGTACGAGGTTAACGATGTCCCAGATCTTCCATGCCCGGATCGGTGTGCCGCACGTCCTCGCCGGACTCCTGTTCGCCGGTCCCGTGCTGGGTGCCGGAACCCTGCCGCCGGTCCCCGTTCCTGCGTCCGGCGCCACCTTGGCGGCACCTGCCGGGGCGGTGGCGTGGTCCGGTTCGGGAGCCGTCCTGGACGACGGGTCCGTCGCGATCGGCGACCTCGGCGCCCGCCGCGTGGTGGTCCAGCGTGCCGACGGAACGGTGCTCGGCGAGATCCTCGATCCCGCGGCATTGGCCGGCGAGGACCGTGGATTCGGCGCGGCGGTGGCGGCGCTCGCGGACGGGCGGATCGCCGTGTTCGCGCTCCGATCCCCCGGGGTGCCCCCGGGTCCGCGGATCGAGTTCTTCGCGCCGAAGGGGGCACCTGGCGAATGGACGCACGTCGGGACACGTCGCCTGGCCGGCGGACCCGCCGCCACGAGCATCACCGAGTGCCCGGCGTGGATCGCCGCCGACCCGCAGCGCGCCGCGGTGGTGGTGGCATGGCGTCGCAACCTCAACCCGGCGCTCTGGTCGGTCTGCGAGGAGGTTGCCGGCGGATCCTGGATCGAATTCCCGCTCGGATCGCTCGACACCTCCGGCTCGCAGTACCTGCACGAGGTGGCGATCCGCGGTGGCGTTGCCGCCACGGTCACGGTCCGACCGGCCACCACGGACCTGCTCCGGGTTGCGCAGGCTTCGGCGGAGAGCTGGTCGGCGAGTGTGGACTTCGAGCTCGGGATGGGTGCGTCCGGGCCCGCCGTCACGGCGGACGGGCGCGTGCTCGTGCTCACAGGCCGCACCGATCCCGGAAACATCGATCGACTCCTCGAATTCAGCCGCTCCGCGTCCTCCGGGGCCTTCGTGTTCGCTCGAGGTGCGCTTCTTGACCTTCGCAACCCGGCTTCGGGCGGTGCATCGGGCATCGGCTGCGCGGGCGACCGCGTGCACGTGGTGTCGGTGGCCGCCGACCGTTCGCGGTGCTGGGTCGATGAATTCGGCGACGATGCCGCGTCCGGCACGCCGCGGCGCCGTTCCTTCTCGGCGTCCTTGCCGCCTTCATCGTCGGCACCCGCACGCTGGATGGCCGGCGTCCGGTCGGATGCGCTGTGGGCGCTCCCTTCGCCGGGAGCGACGACCATCGTCTCCGGGCCGGCGATGCTGCGCATGGAGTCGTTCCGCGACATCGACCGGGACGGCACGCCCGACGACGCGCAGATTGCGTCCGGCGCCCCCGACTGCAACGGCAACGGCGTGCCCGACGCGGCCGACATCGCCGTCGGCGCCGCCATCGATGCCGACGCCGACGGCACGCCGGATGCGTGCGCGGCCGACTGCGATGGCGACGGGATCGCCGACTTGGCGGCGATCCGCGCGGGCGTGGCCGATTGCGACGGAAACGGGATCCCCGACTCGCCGTGCGACCTGGCCGTCGCCGGCACGGACATCGACGGCAACGGACGCCTCGATGCGTGCTCCGGAGACTGCAACGGCAATGGCCGGCTCGATGACCTCGACGTCGCAGCCGGCATCGCCGAGGACTGCGACCAGGACGGCACGCTCGATGCGTGCGAGGGATACCCGAGCCCGTCGATCGAGACGGCCACGGCCGGACTGGACACCGTGTCGCTCTGGCAGCGCACGGAACCGTCCGTGGGCGCCATCACCGGCCTCCGCGTGGCCGGCAAGGGGACCTTCGCATCCGGCCGCCGCGTGATGGTGATCCGTGATCGCGGAGGTCTCGGCGACCGGAGCCAGGTGACCCAGGGCGATGTCCTCTACTTCGCGCGCACGCCGGTGTTCACATGCCCGGTGCGCGGCGACGGAACCCTCGATCCGGTGACCGTGCAGATCCCGGCGATCCCGGTCGGTGATTCCCCCGCGTTCTGGGTGGTGCTCGAGGGCGTTTCGCTGGCGACGCCGGTGGCCCAGCTTCCCGGCGAGGGCGGCGCCTATGGTCGCATGTTCTTCCCCACCGTGGTGCCGGATGCCGCCGCATGGTTCCGCACGGGAACCCTCACCGCGCCGACGCAGGGTCGCTATCCCGCGCTCTCGGTGGTGGCGCAGCAGTGCGTCCGACCCGGAGACTTCGACCGCGACGGCGCGGTTGGCGGGCGCGACCTCGGCGCGTTGATCGGCGCGTGGGGTTCGCAGGATCCGCTGTTCGACCTCGACCGCAACGGCATCGTCGCCGGCGGCGACCTTGCCATCCTCCTCTCGAACTGGAGCAGCCGATGAACGGTTCCTTCGTTGCGTCCGCCATGCTCGCGATCTGCGCCTCCGCAGGAGGCCAGGGGTCCGCACCGGTCGGTCTGGCGATTCCGTGGGAGGAGCGGCTCCCGCACGACGACCAGACCATTCCGATCCCCTCGGCAGCCTCCGGCAATTCCTGCGCATTTGTTGGCGACCGCCTGCTCCTGGCGTGGAACCCGAATCCCCCGTTCTCCCCCGGCTCCGTGATCGAGTACCGGCGCAACGACGCAGGTGCGTGGTACGAGGTGGGCCAGTTGCCCGCCGAAGTCCTCCCTGCCGAGGCCAACGGCATCGGCGGTCTCCGCCGGATCAACGACCAGGTCGTCGAGTTGAATTACCAGCTCCAGACCGCACCGAACACCTACACGAACTACTCCGCGCTGCTGCGCGCGGTGCCGTCGGGCTGGGTGCGGCTGCCCGATGCCGTGGGCGTCGCGGACGTCGACGGCGAGCTGCGGTCGCTTTCGATTGCGAGTTCGCAGGTCACTATCCGGCGTTTCGTCGACGGAGCGTGGGTCGTTGCCGCGACGCACGCCGCGAGCGAGTTCGGGCTCTCCTCCATCTTGGGGACCGATGTCCGCTGGAGATTCGGGGGGACGTTCGCGTCGGTCTCGGGACCGGCGATTGCGTCCGAGTGGGGGGGCGTGGCGGGTGCCACGCGAACGGTGGTGGTCGATCTGCGGCACCCGGACCGCTCCCCGATCAAGGTCCCGACGGCAGCGAACGTCGTCCGGAGCGCGGACGCGGTCGCCGGCGGCTCGCTGCTGTGGCTGGTCGATTCCTCGACCGGGGTGCGTGGAGCGACCAACCGGGTCCTGGAGCTCTCCGCGGAGGGCGAGCTCCTCGAGCGGACCAGGTGGGTGTCCCTGTCGACCTGGGACCTGCCGCGGGCCATGAGCGCTGCCGGCTCGCTCGTGGGGAACGGTTGGGTCTCCGCGCGCCGGTCGGCCGGTGAGTGGAGCACGCCGCTCTGGGTGCGGGGCAACGCGTCGAGCCTGGTCATCGACGGGACCGATGGCGACATCGCGACGGTCGAGACGGATGGTTCCGGTGCGTGGCTCCGCATCTGGCGGTCACCGTGGGACCTCGACGCGAACGGTCGTCGCGACGACGAGGACATCCGGACCGGTGCGGTGACGGACTGCAACCGCAACGGCGTCCCCGATGCCGCGGACATCGGGCGTGGCATCCTCGCCGATGCCGATGGCAACGGAGTGCCGGACGCCTGCGCCGAGGACTGCGATGCCAACGGCAGGTCGGACCTCGGTCAGCTCCGGGACGGCGAGCCGGCTACCTGCAGCGGCTCGCTGCGGCTGGCCACCTGCGCGATCGCGGATGGCGCGGCCGACCTGGATCAGGACGGCACGCCCGACGAATGCCAGCCGGATCGCAACCGCAACGGCATTCCGGACTTCGTGGAAGTGGCCGCGGGTGCGCCCGATTGCGATGGCAACGGCATCCCGAACGGGACCCCGTCCTTCGGGATCAGCGGCGAGTCGCTCGCGGACCCCGGCTCCATCCTTTTCTACTACATCTCCGGCTCCTGGACGGCCGCCTCCGGTCAGTTCGGGATGGTTGCCGGATACTTCCCGATCGACGCTCCGACGAGGATCGACGCGGTGCGCTTCCGCGTCGTCCCCGGACCCGACCCGACGAGTACGAATGCGCCCGTTGGGCGTCCGTTCAACGTGCTGGTGCTGCAGTCGCTGAGCGTGTCGCAGCCGGTCTCCGCGTCCCGCATCGCGTGGTCGGGCGCGGGGGTGTACGGCAGCGGCGAGGTGAACGGTGTGTCGACTCCTCCCATCGTCCTGCAGCCGCCGGGCTTCGTGGTGTGCTACACCTTCCCCTCGGGCGTGTTCGGCAGCGTGTCCGGCAGCGGTCCGACCACGGGGTTCCGTGCTATCCCGACGGACGGGGCGGGGAGGGGCGACCCGCTGAAGGACCGCGGATGGTTCGGATCCGGCGATGCGCATCTTCCCGCCGCCAGCGGCCTCTCCAACCTCTCTTATGCCGGTTTCTTCCCCGACATCGAGGTAATTTCCGACGGCTGCGCGCCCTCCGGCGACCTCGACGGGGACGGGACGGTCGGCGGCCGCGACCTCGGCATCCTCCTCGGTGCCTGGGGGCCGGCAAATGGTTCGCCGTGCGACCTGAACAACGACGGCTCGGTGGACGGGGTCGACCTGGCGATCCTGCTCGGGAACTTCACGAGCGGGTCGTGACCTCTGGCGGGGACGCCGCGGGGCCGGCTGGCGCGCTCACTTCACCATCGAGCCCTTGACCGTCTCGGCGCCGCGCGTGCGGTACTCGCGCACGATGCCGTCGACGAAGGCGTCGAAGCCGATCTCGCCCAGGTTGGCCTCCGTGCCGAAGGCGCGGACGCTGACCTTGCGGCCCTCGGCGTCGCGGGGGCCGACGACGGCGCAGTAGGGGACCTTCATGTCGCTGGCGTCCTTGATCTTGCCCTGGATGCGGTCGTTGGACTCGTCGAGCGTGGCGCGGATGCCCTGCGCGCGGAGCGCCGAGTGCAGCTCGCGCGCGTAGTCCGCGCTCTTCTCGCTGATGGGCAGCACGCGCACCTGCTCCGGCGCGAGCCACAGCGGGAATGCGCCGGCGAAGTGCTCGATGAGGCAGCCGACGAAGCGCTCCATGCTGCCGAACGGCGCGCGGTGGATCATCACCGGGCGGTGCTGCTGGTTGTCGGCGCCGATGTAGCTCAGGTCGAAGCGGATGGGGAGGTTGTAGTCCACCTGCACCGTGCCAAGCTGCCAGCTGCGGCCGATGACGTCCTTCACCACGAAGTCGATCTTCGGACCGTAGAACGCGGCCTCGCCGGGCTCCTCGCTGAAGGGCACGCCGAGCGTCTTCGCCGCGGCGCGGCAGGCTTCCTCGGCCTTGTCCCAGTTCTTCGGGTCGCCCACGTACTTGGCGCTGTCGGGGTCGCGCAGGCCGACGCGGACGCGGTAGTCGCTCATGCCGAGCGTGCCGAAGATGAGCTTGACGAGGCTGAGGCAGCCGAGGACCTCCTCCGCCACCTGGTCCTCGCGGACGAAGAGGTGCGCGTCGTCCTGCGTGAAGCCGCGGACGCGGGTCATGCCGCCGATCTCGCCCGACTGCTCCCAGCGGTAGACGGTGCCGAACTCGGCGAGGCGCACCGGCATGTCGCGGTAGCTGTGGGGGCTGCTTGCGAAGATGCGGATGTGGTGCGGGCAGTTCATCGGCTTCAGGAGGTAGCCGTCGATCTCGCCCTTCTCCATGCGGTTCACCAGGTCGCCGCAGCTGCAGCCTTCCTTGGCGAGCATGCTGAGCTGCTCGTGCTCCACGAGCGGCGGGTACTGGCTCTCGCGGTAGTAGGGGAAGTGGCCGCTGGTGCGGTAAAGGTCGAGCTTGCCGATGTGCGGCGTGAAGACCTGGTGGTAGCCCTGCTTGCGCAGTTCCTCGCTGATGAAGGTCTGCAGCTCCTGGCGGACCACGCCGCCATTGGGGGTCCAGAGGACCAGGCCCTGGCCGACCATCTCGTCGATGTGGAAGAGGCGCAGCTGCTTGCCGAGCACGCGGTGGTCGCGCTTCTTGGCCTCGTCGAGCTGGGCCATGTGCGCGGCCAGCTCCTCCTTGGTGGCGAAGGCGGTGCCGTAGACGCGGGTGAGGCGGTCGAGGTTCTCGTCGCCCTTCCAGTAGCTGGAGGCGAGGCTGGTCACCTTGAAGGCGCCGATCTTGCCGGTGGCCGGGACGTGCGGGCCGCGGCAGAGGTCTTCCCAGTTGGTGCCCGGGGTGCCGGTGGCGTACCAGCTGAGCGCGGTGCTGCCGGCGGCGGTGGCGCGCTCGGCGTTGTCGAGCTTGAACTTGGAGCCCTCGCCCTTGAGCTTCGCGAGGCCGGCGTCGATGGGCATCTCGTAGCGCGTGAACGGGCGGTTCTCCGCCACGATCTTCGCCATCTCGGCCTCGATCGCCGCGAAGTCATCGGTGCTGATGGCCTTGCCGCCCTCGAAGCTGATGTCGTAGTAGAAGCCCGTGTCGAGCGGCGGGCCGTAGACCAGCTTGACGTGCGGGAAGAGGCGCTGGATGGCCTCGGCCATCACGTGCGCGGTGCTGTGTCGGATCAGGAAGAGCGCGTCGGCGTCGGCGCCGCCCTCGCGCTTTTTGGGAGTGACGATGGCGAGCGAGCAGTCGCGGTCGAGGACCGTGGCGAGGTCGCTGAGTTCGCCGTTCACCTTGGCGCCGATGGCGGCCTTGGCGAGGCCCGCGCCGATCGACGCAGCCACCTCCGCGGCAGTGACGGGGGCGGCGAATTCCTTGACAGTTCCGTCGGGGAGCGTGATCCGGGGCATGGAGCGGGAAGGGTACTAGAACCGTACCCGGTTACATTTGCACCATTTCCGGCAACGGGCAGCAGGACCGCCCGGCACGCGGAGGAAATGGTGCAAATGTAACCGGGTACGAATTTCAGCCGCCGAAGAGGTCGGGGTGCCCCGGTGCCGGCGTCGGGCGCTCGGCCAGGTCGTCGAGTTCGCGCTGGAACTCTCCCACCGTGCTGAACTGGTAGTACTCGCTCGCGAAGCGGATGTAGGCCACGTGGTCCACCGCGCGGAGTTTGTCGGCCACCCGCTTGCCGATGGCGCGGCTGGGGACCTCGCGCTCGTACTCGCGGTGCATCTCCTCCTCCACCTCGCGCACCACGCGTTCCTTCTGGCTGGCCGCCACCGGGCGCTTGCCGCAGGCGGAGACGATGCCGCGCATGATGTTCTCGGTGTTGAAGGGCACCCGCGTGCCGTCCCGCTTCACCACCATCAGCCTCTCGGTGCGCTCCACGCGCTCGTAGGTGGTGAACCGCTTGTTGCACGCCAGGCACTCGCGACGGCGCCGGATCGCGTCGCCCGAGTCGCTCGGGCGGCTGTCGATCACCTTGTCCTTGTCGCGGTTGCAGTAGGGGCAGTGCATGCGGTATATGCCTGTGGGCGCGCGGCGGCGCTCAGATCTCCTCGATCTCCGCCACCTTCTTCTCGAGCAGGGTGTCGAGCTTGGCGGTGTATTCCTTGGTGAGCTTGTCGACCGCTTCCTTGGCGCTCTCGGCCTGGTCCTCGGTGACGCCCGCCTTCTTGTCGGCGAGCAGCGCGTCGATCGACTTGTTGGCATCGCGGCGCTCGTTGCGGATGACCACCTTGGACTCCTCGGCCATCTTCTTCACCTGGGTGACGAGCTGCTTGCGGCGGTCGGAGCTGGGCGCCGGCACGCTGACGCGCACCGCGTTGCCTTCCGCCACGGCGCGCACGCCGATGCCCGCGGACTCGATCGACTTCACGATCTCGCCCTTGGAGCTCGGGTCGAACGGCTTCACGAGGAGCGTGGTGGCGTCGGCCACGTTGATGGCGGCGAGCTCGCGCAGGTCGGTGCTGGAGCCGTAGTAGTCCACCTTGACGTACTCGAGCAGCGCGGTGGTGGCGCGGCCGGTGCGCACGCCGCGCAGTTCGCGCTGGAAGTAATCCACCGTGGTGGTCATGCGTTCCTCGGCCTCGAGCAGTGCGGTATCGATGTCCATTGTCATGCCTTTCAGTTGGTGACCACGGTCCCGACGGAGGAATCGCCCTCGAGGACGCGCTGGATGTTGCCCTTCTTGCGGAAGTCGAAGACCACCACCGGCAGCTCGTGCTCCATGCACATGGTGAGCGCGGTGAGGTCCATGACGGCCAGCTGCTTCTCGATGGCCTCGGCGAAGGTCAGCCTCTCGTAGCGCGTGGCCTTCGGGTCCTTGTTCGGGTCGGCGGTGTAGATGCCGTCCACCTTGGTGGCCTTGAGCACGGCCTGGGCGCCGAGCTCGATGCCCCGGAGGCTGGCGCAGGTGTCGGTGGTGAAAAACGGGTTGCCGGTGCCGGCGGTCAGGATGACCACACGGCCCTTCTCCATGTGCCGCAGCGCGCGGGCGCGGATGAAGGGCTCGGCGACGGAAGGCAGGTTGATGGCGCTCATGACGCGCGCCTCGACGCCCACGTGCGCCAGCGCTTCCTTGAGCGCCAGGCCGTTGATCACGGTGCCCAGCATGCCCATGTAGTCGGCGGTCGACTGGTCCACCTTGCCGGTGGCCGCCAGCCGCGCGCCGCGGATGATGTTGCCGCCGCCCACGACCACTGCGAGCTGCAGGGGGCTGGCCTTGCGGTAGGCGTCGGCGATCTCCTCGGCGAGGAGCGTCAGCTCTTCGGGGTCGATGCCCAGTACGCCAGGCTTGGAGAGGCTCTCGCCGCTCACCTTCAGCACGACTCGATCGAAGCGCTTGACCACGGTTCCTCCAGTTGATCCGGCGCACACACGCCGGGGGGGTGCATGGTAGGGGGCGGAACCCGTCCGCGAGGCCATCGAAACGGGGTCGGGCGGGGCGCTCCACCTACCATGCAGGCATGGCCGAGGCCGCGCCCATCCGAGACTCCGACGCGCGTTCCCGCCGGGCGCGGGCGTGGACGTCGGGGCTTCGGTGGATGCTGCTCGGCCTGGCGCTCAGCCTGCCGGTGCACGCCGCGCTCCTCGTGTGGCTGGCCGTGACGAACGTGGAGCGCATCGGCGCACCGCGCGCGGGCGAGGCGTCCATCGAGCTGTCGGTGCTGCCCGAGGATGCTGGAGACCTCGACTCCGCGCAATCCGCGCAGGGACCGGAGTCCACGCAGAGCCCGGAGATCTCCTCGGCGCGCGCGCCGGCGGCGCCGGACCCGATCGATGATCCGCTCGCCGGCGGGCCCGGCGAAGGCACCGGTCTCGGTGAAGGCGGCGCGGAGGGTTTCGGCGGCTTCGGTCCGGGCGGCGGCGGAGGCGATGGATTCGGCGGCGGCGGCGGCTCGGGCGGCGGTGGCGGCGGGGGTGGTGGTCTCGGCGGCGGCGCCGGCGGCACCAGCTTCTTCGGCGTCGGTGGGCGCGGCACGCGGTTTGCGTACATCGTCGACAAGAGCGCATCGATGCGCGGGCGCATCGCGGAGGCGAAGGCCGAGCTCTACAAGTCGATCGTGGGACTCCCGGACTTCGCGTCCGTCTACGTGATCTTCTACGACAGCTCCGACCCGTGGCCATTCAGCGACAAGTGGGAGCGCGTGCGATCGAGCACCGTGCAGCGGCTGAAGAAGTGGCTGAACGACGTGGGGCCTTCCGGTGGCACCGAGCCCACGCCGGCGTTCCGCGCGGTGTTCGGGCTTGACGTTCGGCCGGACGTGATCTTCTTCCTGTCCGACGGCGAGATTCCGCCGGAATCCATCGCGCAGATCCGGCAGATGAATTCGCGCGGCAAGCGCGTGATCATCAATTCCATTGCCTTCGGCGACGAGGCCGGAAGCCAGCAGCTGCGGCAGGTGGCGCAGGAGTCCGACGGCGAATTCCGTGAGGTCAGTCCCAGTGCCGCCGGGCGGGGCGGTGCACCGTGAGCATGCGTGCGGGCCGGGTGCATCGTGCCTCATGGGCCGCGGCGTTCGCGCTGGCGTTGGCGCACGCGCCGTGCCGCGCGGACATCATCGAGCTTCGTGGGAGCGCCGCGCCCATCGATGGCGACACGGTGCGCTCCGGGCCGGCGGGCATCGAGGTCCGCACGCGTCGCGCGGGGCTTGAGCAGGTGCAGAACGTCCCGTGGAGCCAGATCCGTGCGGTGCGCGGCGCTGGCATTCCGAAGGACGCGGCG
>CAMBSR010000065.1 GCA_945870475.1 Phycisphaera mikurensis NBRC 102666 | reverse complement strand
GCCCGGATATGGTGGAGATGGCGCAATTCAGCGACGTGCCGCACCTCATGGCGCCGGTCATCACCGACATGACCAAGGCCGCCGGCATCCTGGAATGGGCGGTCCGGCACATGGAGGAGCGGTACGAGCTCCTGAAGAACGCCCGCGTGCAGAACATGAAGGGCTACAACGAGCTCGGCGAGGACGAGCTCCGCGGCCGCCTGAAGCCCGAGAGCGACGCCGCATGGGCGCGCATCCCGAAGAAGCTGCCATACATGGTGTTCGTGGTCGACGAGCTGGCAGACCTCATGATGCAGCATCGCGAGGTCGAGCAGTCGATCATCCGCATTGCGCAGAAGGCCCGCGCCGTCGGCATGCACCTGGTGCTTGCCACGCAGCGCCCGCAGGCGAACGTGGTCACCGGCCTCATCAAGGCGAACCTGCCCTGCAAGATCACCTTCCGCGTCAACAGCGCCATGGAAAGTCGCATGGTGCTCGACGAAAAGGGCGGCGAGCTGCTTCTGGGACAGGGCGACATGCTTATCAAGCCAAACGGAGCCAACTGTGCGGACCGCGCACAGGGAACCTTCGTCGATGACCGCGAAACCGCCAAGGTCACCGACCACCTCCGCACCGTTGCCACCCCCATATTCGAGCGCACCCTCGTGGGTGGCTCATGCGAGGAAGGCGGCGAGGGCGAAGGCGCCGGCATGCCGAGCGGCGAGCGCGACCCGCTGTTCGACCGCGCCGTCGAGATCATGATCGAGACCAACCGCGGCAGCGTCAGCACGCTGCAGCGCAAGATGTCGATCGGCTACGGCCGCGCCAGCCGCCTGGTGGACCAGATGGCCGAGGCCGGCATCCTGGGCGAGGTCCGCGGCGCCAACCCGCGCGAGGTGCTCATCAGCATGGCGGACTGGCGGCGCATACTCCAGATGCTGCGTGAAGAAGAAGAGAGGGAATCCAAGTGAGCATTCCCGCGCTGAACCCCGACGTGATCCGCCGCGGCCTCGATGCCGCCATCGAGCAGGCCGAGAAGAGCTGGAAGGAGGGCGGCATCCCCATCGGGAGCTCGCTCCTCGACGCCAGCGGCAAGGTGGTGGCCGCGGGCCACAACATGCGCGTGCAGAGCGGCGACCCCACCGCGCATGCCGAGGTGAGCTGCGTGCGCAACGCCGGCCGCCGCCGCGACTGGCGTCACCTGACGCTCGTGAGCACGCTGAGCCCCTGCCCCATGTGCTCGGGCACGGCCATCCTCTTCAAGGTGCCGCGCGTCGTCATCGGCGAGCACCGCACCTTCATGGGCGCCGAGAGCTGGATGCGCGCCAACGGCATCGAGCTCACCGTGGTGGACGACGCCCGCTGCATTGCCCTGATGGAGCGCCTCCAGCAGGAGAAGCCCGACCTCTGGGCCGAGGACATCGGCGAATAGAAGGCCCCGGAACCTGTTCCCCACCATCGCGCGCGGTCTCCGCGCGCGATTTTCTTTGCCGAAGCGCTTGCTTCCCGCGCCGCCGTAATCGACCCTTCTTCTGTTCCGCCACGGAGGCACCATGAGCAGCATCTGGCACATCTTCCTGCAACTCGCCCAACAGCTCCGGACCTGGTCCATGAGCCAGGGCAGCACGGAAGGCCAACTGCAACCGATCAGAGTCAGCGTCCGTGCCCGGAACACGAACCATCCACCGCATGGAAGGCGCCGCTAAGCGCGCGCCGACGGACCGAGGGAAAGGGATCGCAGACCGGCGAGGCTGCCCGAGCGGTGTGGGCAGCCCCGGTCAATTTTTGGATTGATGCTGCAACACACGCGTCGTCGCGTGAACGCACGCCCCCACCCGCGGCGGTGAGGCCATTGCCGAACCGACGCCACTGGAGCAACACGCGCCTGGCCCCCTCGCCGGAGGGGCAGTGCCGGCGCCATGCCGCCCGCCCCGCAAGGCGACGGGGCCAGTACGCCAGCGCACCGGGATCGTCGCCCCGCGACCAAACGAAACTCACGCCGAAAGAGTCGCCCGCAACCCCTCGCCAAACGGCACGATCACGCGATACCCCAGCATGTCCGCCGCCAGCCGAATGTCCGCCTCGCTGTCGCGCACGTCCCCCGTGCGCCCCGGCCGGAAGTCGATCGTCGCACGCACCCCCAGCGCAGCGGACATCGCCTCCACCAGTTCCAGCAGGCTGTACCGCGTGCCGCACGCAATGTTGCACATCTCGCCCTGCAGCACGCGCTGCGTCGAAGCTGCCAGCAGATTCGCATGCACCACGTTGGCCACGAACGTGAAGTCCCGCGTCTGCAGCCCGTCGCCGAAGATCACCGGCCGCCCACCTGATCGCAGCGCATCGGCGAACATCGGGATCACCGCCGCATACGGCGAGTCATGCCGCTGCCGCGGGCCGAAGATGTTGAAGTACCGCAGGCTCACCGCCTGCAGCCCGTAGCACAGCGCCCAGGCCCGCATCAGGTGCTCGCCCGCAAGCTTCGTGTACGCGTACGGTGAGAGCGGATCCGGCCGCACCGATTCCGACTTCGGCAGCGTGGGCGTGTTCCCGTACGCACTGCTCGACGCCGCATAGACGATGCGCCGCACGCCGTGGCGGCGCGCCGCCTCCAGCACACGCAGCGTGCCGTCCACGTTCACCTGGTGGTAGATCACCGGAACCTCGATGCTCCGCGGCACGCTCCCGAGCGCGGCCTGGTGGAACACGGTGTCCGCGCCCGCGAACGCGCGGTCGAGCACCGCGTCGTCCAGGATGCTGCCCCGCTCGAACGCCGCCGCCCGAGCCACGCCGGCGAGGTTCGCCTCGCGCCCGTTGGAGAGGTCGTCGACGATCCGCACCTTCGCACCGAGCTCCACCAGCGCATCGGAGAGATGGCTGCCGATGAACCCGGCGCCGCCGGTCACGCAGACGGTCCGTCCGGCGAAGGCTGCGCGATGCTGTTCCAGGGCTGCGTGGAGCATGCACGAAGGTTAGACGCACCGGGCAATGGGCCGCAAAACGACCGCGGCGCCCGGATCGCTCCGGGCGCCGCGGTGATTGCATCGGTTGCGCGTCAGCAGGTCACTTGAAGGTGGCCTTGAACGCCTTGATGGCCGCGCCGAACTGGTCCTCGAGGCCCTTGAAGGACTTCTTCTCGGAGAGCTGGTCGCGGAGCGCCTTGCCCGGGCCCTGGAAGTACTCCAGGAGGCCCTTCTCGAACGCGGTGACCCGGGTCAGCGCCACGTCGTCGAGGAACCCCTTCGACGCGGAGAAGATCGAGATGCACTGGTCGATGACGGTGAACGGCGTGAACTGCCCCTGCTTGAGGAGCTCCACCATGCGCGCGCCGCGGTCGAGCTGGCGCTGGCTGGAGGCGTCGAGCTCGGTGCCGAGCTGCGCGAACGCCTCGAGCTCGCGGTAGGCCGCCAGGTCAAGGCGCAGCGAGCCGGCGACTTCCTTCATCGCCTTGATCTGCGCGTTGCCGCCCACGCGGCTCACCGAGATGCCCACGTTGATGGCGGGACGCACGCCGGCCGAGAAGAGCTCGGGCTGCAGGTAGATCTGGCCGTCGGTGATCGAGATCACGTTGGTCGGGATGTACGCCGACACGTCGCCTTCCTGCGTCTCGATGATCGGGAGCGCGGTGAGCGAGCCGCCGCCGTTCTCGTTGGAGAGCTTGGTGGCGCGCTCGAGCAGGCGGCTGTGCAGGTAGAAGACGTCGCCCGGGTACGCCTCGCGGCCCGGCGGGCGGCGCAGGAGGAGCGAGAGCTCGCGGTATGCCACGGCCTGCTTGGAAAGGTCGTCATAGACCACCAGGACGTGCTTCGGGGTCTTGCCTTCCTTGCCCTGCCACATGAAGTACTCGCCCATCGCGCAGCCCGAGTAGGGAGCGATGTACTGGAGCGGAGCGGGAGAGGAACTGCCGGCGTTGACCACGATGGTGTAGTCCATGGCGCCGTTCTTGCGGAGCGTCTCGACGACGCCCGCCACGGTCGAGTCCTTCTGGCCGACCGCGACGTAGATGCACACCACGGCTTCCGGCGTGCCCCAGTACTGCTTCTGGTTGATGATGCAGTCGAGGCAGACGGCAGTCTTGCCGGTCTTGCGGTCGCCGATGACCAGCTCGCGCTGGCCACGGCCCACCGGGATCATGCTGTCGACGGCCTTGATGCCGAACTGGAGCGGCTCCTTCACGGGCTGGCGCGCGGCGATGCCGGGGGCGACGATGTCGACCTTGCGGGTGCCGGAGGCGCGGATGACCGGACCACCGTCGACGGCGACGCCCAGCGGGTCAACCACGCGGCCGAGCATCTCGGGGCCGACGGGCACTTCCAGGATGCGGCCGGTGGCCTTGACGGTGTCGCCTTCGCGGATCAGGTCGGTGTCGCCGAAGAGGGCGGCACCGACGGTGTCCTGCTCGAGGTTCATGGTCAGGCCCGTGACGGTCTTGCCGCTCTGGGTCTGGAACTCGAGGAGCTCGCCGGCCATGACCTTGCCGAGGCCGTAGACGCGGGCGATGCCGTCGCCCACCTCCACCACCTGCCCGACCTCGGAGATCTCGAGCTGGGAGGCGAAGTTCTTGATTTCCTGCTTGATGACGGACGTGATCTCGTCGGTCTTGATCTTCACGGCGTGCCTTTCGAAAGAAGCGTGGTCAGTGTCTTTGATTCGGTGAATCGCTGTTTCAGGAGAGGAAGGTGCCCGCGTCGCGGCCGGCGAGGCCACGGTCGAGGAGCGTCGCGCGCATGCGGCGGAGCTGGGCGGCCACGGAGCCGTCGATCAGCTGGTCGCCAATGCGGAGCTTGAGTCCGCCGATCATGGCGGGGTCGGCGTAGTAGTGCAGCACGGGATCCTTGCCGAGCGACTTCTTCAGGTCGGCGGCAAGCGTGGCCTGCGTGGCGGCATCCACCGAGCCGGACGCGGTGAACACGTCCACCTCGATGCGGCCGAAGGCGTCCTGCTCGAGGATGTCGTACGCATCGCCGATGGTGAGGAGCTCGGCCAGGCGGCCCTTGCGGTTGAGGACCAGGATGAAGTTCAGCAGCGTGTCGGTGACGCGCCCGCCGAAGATCTTCCTGAGCGACGCGGCGCGCTGGGCCGGGTCAATGATGGGCGAGCGGAACAGCTCGAGCGCACCCTTGTCGGCGCGGACGATGCTGCACACCTCGCGCAGTTCCTCGCCCATGGAAGCCACGCCTGCGTTGCCACCGACCTCGCGTGCGAGCTCGAAGAGCGAACGGGCGTAGACCTTGGAGACTTCGTCGATCTGGGTGGGCATCGGGAGCCTTGCTGGCTGGGTGAAGCTTGCTGGCTGGGTGAAGCTTGCTGGCTGGGTAAAGGTCGTGGAGGGCGGCGGTCAGTGGCGGCTGGACGCGAGTTCCTGCAGGGATTCCTGCACGAGGCGCGCGTTGTCCTGGTCGTTCACCTCGCGGCGGAGGATCTTGGAGGCGACTTCCACGGCGAGCGCCGCGGACTGTGCCTGCAGCTCGGCAACGGCGGCCTTGCGGGCGGACTCAATGTCGGCGTTGGCGCGCGAGACGCGCTCGGCAAGCTCCTGCTCGTTCCTGGCCTTGAGCTCGTCGGCGATGCGCTGGGCATCGGCGCGGGCCTGCTTGATCATGTTGGCGGCCTCCTCGCGGGCGTTGGCGAGGCTCTTCTCGAACTCGGTCTGCGCAGCCTTGGCGGCGGTGCGGGCGTCCTCGGCGGCCTTGATCTCGCCGACGATCTTCGCGTTGCGCTCGTCGAGCGCCTTCGAGATGGTCGGCCAGACCTTGGTGGCGAGGATCGCGAACGCCACGCCGAACACGACGAATGCCGTGATGGCCGGGAGGAGTTCGAACGAGACCGGGTTGCCCGGGCCTTCGGAATTGGCGAGGAGAAGGAGGTTCATGCGGTGTTCCTTGGTGCCTGCCCGCGACGCGCGGGGCTTCGTTCTGAATGGTCTCCCCGCCCCTTTCGGGGCGAGGAGACCGTGGTTTGGACCGACTGCCGGCGAGTGCCGGCGGCCCTGCCCGGTCAACTCACTTGTTGATGCCGAGCAGCGACACGACGACTGCGAAGAGGGCGACGCCCTCGATCAGTGCGGCGGTCAGGATCATGTTGGTGAAGATGCGGCCGCCCATCTCGGGCTGGCGAGCGGTGCTCTCGTTGGCAGAGGCGCCGATGCGACCGATGCCGAGGCCGGCGCCGATCACGGCGAGTCCGCCGACGAAGCCGGCGCCGATGGCGACGCCCATGCCCTTGTAGTCGGCAGCAGCGACCGCGCCGGTGTCGGCGAGGACGGAGCTGGCGGCGGTGGCGGCAGCGATGATCGCGAGGGTGGTGGTGTTCTTCATGTCTGTTCTCCGTTGGTTGTCAGGCGCCGTGGCGCGCCGCTTCATGCATATCCCGCGCATCCACGTGCGCGCAGGGGAGAGTCGGGTCTCCGGCCCTGGTTCAGTGTCCGTGCACGGCACCCGGCGCATGGGCCGCCGCGCTCTCCGAACCGTGATGGTCTTCGTGGCCGTGTTCCTCGTCATGGTGTTCCCCGTGGTGTGCCATCTGGCTGATGAACACGCCCGTGAGGAACATGAAGACGAACGCCTGCAGGAAGGCAACGAAGAGTTCGAGGAAGGTGATGATGACGGCGAATCCGCCGGCGAGCAGCGAGATGCCGCCCACCGCGGACATGGCAAGGCCGGCGGAACCGGCCATTGCGCCGAACATCATGAGGGTGGCCATCAGCGTGTGGCCACCGACCATGTTGGCGAAGAGTCGGATGGCAAGCGCGGCAGGCTTGATGACCATGCCCAGCACTTCCACCGCGAAGATGATCGGGACGACGAACCAGAGGCCCTTGTTGGAAACCAGCTCGGGGCCGCCGCACAGGTGCTCCAGCGTGCCCTTCACGCCCAGCTCGCGCACCGACTGCCACTGGATGGCGAGGAACGCCCAGAGTGCCAGCGCCATGTTCACCGAGAGGCTCGCGGTGGCGGTGCCGCCGATCCAGAGCATTGCCTTCTTGGCGGCGGCGTTCTCTTCCTCGGTGCCGTGGCCGCCGAAGGAGTGGGCGATCTCCTGGATGTCCATCAGCGGAACCAGGCCCATGAGGTTGAGGACCAGCACGAAGAAGAAGAGCGAGAACAGGAACGGGAGCCACGCGCGGGCGAGGCGCGCGCCCATCACCGGCTCGAGGATCTGCGAGTACAGGCCATCGACCAGCACTTCCACGATCTGCGCCGCGCGGCCCTTGGTGACCCAGCGGGCATGGCCCTGGCTCTCGGGGCCAATGCGGATGCGCGAAGCCGAATAGAGGAGCCAGACGAGCACGATCAGCGCGCCGACGATGAGCGACACGACGCTGAGCTTGACGTCGGTGCCGAACTTCTCGGAGAAACCGCTCGACTGGTCGAGGACGTGGCCGAGGGGATTGGCGCCGGAAGCGAGGAGGAGGGTCATCGGGTCATCTCTCAGAGGCTGCGGTGCACGATCCGCACCACCACCGCGGTCTCGGCCGCGAGGCATGCGAAGTAGGTCCCGAAGGTGACCAAAACGGCGACAAGGCCGACCGACGGGGCGGACCAGTATATAGACAGGCAAACTCCAGGAACCGCCGCGAAGCGGATCAGGGTGGCCCCGAGCCACATCGAGCCGCAGATGCTTGCGGGACGGGGTGTTGCGGTCACGAAGAGAAGGGCCGACAGGCCGGTGGTCAACCCCGCCCCCAGGGCCCCCAGGCCGGTGGCAAGGGCCATGGTGCGCGGTTCGGCGGCCAGCTGGGAGGCTCCCAGGGCTGCCAGCACGGCCACCACGGTCACGATTCCCACGGCCCGGAGCACCGGACCGGGCGGGATGGCGATTTCCTGTTCCGGCGGGGGTGCCTTGGGCGTGTTCATGGCTTGCGATCCTTCCGCGCCTTTTCGAATTCCCGGTTGGCGCGCATGGCACCCCGGATCAGGGTGCTCAGGCCAACCACGATTCCGGCGATTCCGCCCACCAGGAGCCAGGTCGGCGAGGTGCCGGCCCAGCGATCGATGACCCAGCCCACCAGGGCGCCGGCCACCACCTCGGAACTCGTCTGCATCCCCAGGCCGGCCATGCGCCAGCCGATGCTGTTCTCGCGGCGCTCGCGGGACCCGCTGGGAGGGAAAGACGGAGGCATCGCCGGAGCCTACCCGCAGCCCCTGCCCTAGACTCTTGCTCCCATGTCCATCCGCGACACCGAGATCGTCGACGTCACCCCCAAGAAGCTCAACCGCACGGAGAGCCTCTTCGTGGTGAATGCCTTCAAGGGCCTGGGCACCACCCTTCGGCACGCGTTCCAGAACGTGGGCCGCAACGGCGCCAACAAGGACACGGTCTGGGTGCTCCAGTACCCCGAGCAGCGCCGCGAGCAGCGCGACGTGGAGGAGGGCGGCATGTACAAGCCGTACTTCCGCGGCGTGCACCGCCTGAACAAGGACGAGGACGGCCGCGTCCGCTGCGTGGCATGCTTCATGTGCCAGACGGCGTGCCCGGCGCACTGCATCCACATCGTGGCCGACGAGAGCCCGTGGCCGGACCGCGAGAAGTACCCCAAGCAGTTCGACATCGACGAACTCCGCTGCATCTACTGCGGAATGTGCGAGGAGGCGTGCCCCTGCGACGCCATCGAGCTCACTACCACCTACGACGTGACGGGCATGAGCCGCAACGAGCTCATCTTCGACAAGGCGAAGCTGCTGGAGATGTACGACCGGACCATCGGCGACAAGCCGATGTGACGCGCGGGGCGCAGGGCGCAGGCCCCGCACGCAGGTCAGGCCACGAAATTCACGAACCGACGAACGAGCGAAGGGCTCGGCCCCGGATTACGGGTTCGAGCCCTTCTTCTTTTTCTTGCCGAAGATGTCGCCGATCTTCTCGCCGATGCCCTCGACGGTCTTGCCCACGTCCTTGCCCAGGTCCTTGGTGTTGAAGATCACCTTGACCTTCTGCTCGAGCTTCACGGGCTGGCCGTTCACCTCTCCCAGCGGGCCGCGGAGGCGGATGCGCAGCTGGACGGCATCGGCCATGCCGAGCGAGAGCGTGTTGAGCACGTTGGCGATGTTGCCGCCGCCGTCCTCGTTGGGCAGCACGTTGACCACCTCGCGCGCCACGGAGGCCAGCGGGTAGTTGGCGGCAATGGCGCGCGCGTAGGGCGGCTCCTGCGTGAGGTCGATGTCGCCGTCGAAGATGAGGCGCGTGACCCAGCCCTTGCCCTGGCGCTCGATGCCGACGGAGAAATCCTTGTACTTCAGCTGCCCCTGGCGGATGGTGACCACCAGCGGATCGATGACGCCCTCGACGGGCTTGCCGTCCTTCGCCTGGAAGATCTTCAGCGTGTTCAGCACGGCGTTGTCCGCGTTGCGCTCCAGGAGCACGTCGCCCACCACCAGCTTCATGTCGCCGTCCATGGCGGCGCGGTTGCCGTCGAGCGAATACTTCACCGCGTCCACCGTGAAGCGGATCGGCTTCTTCTCGTCGGCCAGGCGCACGTCGCGGAAGATGGGGTTGATGGCGGCCAGGTAGCGCCGGCGCAGCGGTTCGGAGGGGATGAAGTCGACGGTCACCGGCTTCGGCGCGGCCACGGAGATGACGCCCGCATCGAGGCGAATGGCCGGCGCCTGCATCTGCAGGTACTTGCTTGCAACGGTGGCGTTCGCCACGGCGCTGCCCGGCCCGGTGGATGCCACGGCCGCGTCCACGTTGATGTCCGGGCCGACGGCTTCCTCGAGCTCCGTGCCCATGCCGAGCAGCGCACCGAGGACGCGCGTCGAGGCATGCTCGGCCTTCAGCGTGCCGTCCACGCGCATGCGATCGCCCAGGATGCTGCCGTCGGCGCTGCCCCAGTCGACAAGCTTGGCATCGAGCGCAAGCGGGAATTTCGAGGCGCCCGCCCCGGTGCCGGTGATGCTGGCGTTCGCCTTCACGGTGGCGGGCTTGGTGAGTCCCGGCGCGTCGATGGCGACCGACACGGTCTCCACCACCACGGTCTCGCCCGAGGTGGGCACGAGCGTCACCGGGCGGAGGTCGAGCCGCACCACGGCAGAGGTGCCCGGCGGAAGCTTGATGCTGGGCTTGGCGGCGGGAGCGCCCGGAGCGGGCGCGGCATCCACGCCGGAACCACCGATCTTCACGCGCACCGACGTCAGCGTTGCCTTCACGCCCACGGCACCCACCTGCTTCCACGCCGGCTGCTTCTTCTTGCCGCCCTCGTCGTCCTTCGCCGAGATGGCGTTGAGGAGCTCGGTGGCCTGCGCGCCCGGGATGGTGATGTCCGCGGAGCTGTTGGCGATGATCAGTTCGTCGCCGGCGAGCTGCCCG
>CAMBSR010000064.1 GCA_945870475.1 Phycisphaera mikurensis NBRC 102666 | reverse complement strand
TCCAGGCCTGCATGATGGATGGCGTCTCGCAGTTGTGCATCGCGGTTCGCCTGACATACAAGGGGCAACGCGACTTCATCACCGTGGTCACGTTCATGCGCACGCTCTTTGCAAGTCGCCGGCTGCAGCTGCCGCTCAAGAGCGTAGTGATCGTCGGGTACTGACTTCTAAACAAACCGCCCGCCCCTCTCGGGGCGGGCGGTGTCTTTCAATCGATTCGGCTCCGACCTGGATCAGTAATCCATGTCCTCACCATGCGAGTGCCCGCCGCCGCCCGCCTTCTTCTTCTCCTTCACGTCCACGATCGCGCACTCGGTGGTGAGCAGGAGGCTCGCGATGCTCGCTGCGTTCTGCAGCGCCACGCGCTCCACCTTGGTCGGCACGATGATGCCGGCCTTCACCAGGTCCTCGTAGGTGCCGGTGGCGGCGTTGAAGCCGAAGCTGGGATCGCTTGAGTCCTCCACCTTCTGGGCCACCAGGCTGCCGTCGAGGCCGCCGTTCGCCGCGATCTGCTTGATCGGGGCGCTGACGGCGCGCAGTACGATGTCCACGCCCACCTTCTCGTCGCCCTCGAGCTCCTTCTTGAGCTTCTCGAGCGCCTTGCGGGCGCGGATCACGGCGACGCCGCCGCCGGGGAGGATGCCTTCCTCGACGGCCGCGCGGCACGCGTGGAGCGCGTCCTCGACGCGCGCCTTCTTCTCCTTCATCTCCACCTCGGTGGCGGCGCCCACGTTGATCTGCGCCACGCCGCCGGCCAGCTTGGCCAGGCGCTCCTGGAGCTTCTCGCGGTCGTAGTCGCTGGTGGTGGACTCGATCTGTCCCTTGAGCTGCTCGATGCGGCCCTGGATGTCCTTGGTCTTGCCGGCACCGTCCACGATGGTGGTGAACTCCTTGCCGATGGTGATCTTCTTGGCCTTGCCGAGCTGCTTCAGCTCGATGTTCTCCAGGTTGATCCCCAGCTCCTGCATGATGGCGTCGCCGCCGGTGAGCACCGCCAGGTCCTCCAGCATGGCCTTGCGGCGGTCACCGAAGCCCGGGGCCTTCACGGCGCAGCACTTGAGCACGCCGCGCAGCTTGTTGACCACCAGCATGGCCAGCGCCTCGCCGTCCACGTCCTCGGCGATGATGAGGACCGGCTTGCCGGCCTCCGCCACCTTGCCGAGCACCGGGAGCAGGTCCTTGGCGCTGGAGAGCTTGTTCTCGTAGATGAGGATGAACGCGTCCTCGAGCTCGCACTCCATCTGCGCCGTGTTGGTCACGAAGTGCGGGCTGAGGTAGCCCTTGTCGAACTGCATGCCCTCGAGGAGCTCGACCTCGGTGACGAGGCTCTTGCCTTCCTCGACGGTGATGACGCCGTCCTTGCCCACCTTGTCCATCGCCTGGGCGATGATGTCGCCGATCTGCGAGTCCTGGTTGGCGCTGCACGTGCCCACCTGGGCGATCTCGGTGCTGCTCTTGACGTTCTTGGACATCTTGCGCAGGGCCTCGACCACGGTGTCGACGGCCTTGTCGATGCCGCGCTTGACCGAGGTGGGGTTGGCGCCCGCGGTGATGTTCTTCAGGCCCTCGCTGTAGATGGCCTCGGCGTACACGGTGGCGGTGGTGGTGCCGTCGCCGGCGTCCTTCGACGCCTTGCTGGCCACTTCCTTCACCATCTGCGCGCCCATGTTCTCGTAGGGATCCTCGAGCTCGATCTCCTTGGCGACGGTGACGCCGTCCTTGGTGACCGTGGGGGCGCCGAAGGACTTCTCGAGGACCACCACGCGGCCGGACGGGCCGAGGGTGACCTTGACGGCCTTCGCGAGCTTCTGGACGCCGCGGAGGATGCGCTCGCGGGCGTCGACGTCGTATGCAATCTGCTTTGCTGCCATGTTCGTGATTCCTTCTGTGAGGTGTTGGTTGGTGTTGAACTGCGTGCTGCGGCGCCGTGCGCCGCGTGTGTGGGTGATTGGCCCGCGCGGGCCGGTTCCGTCAGCCGATCTCCATCCAGACCACGCGCTCTGCGTCGAGCACGTAGACCTTCTGCCCGTCGCTCACCTTCACCAGGCCGTCGCTTTCCTGCGGGATGAGGAAGGCGCGCTTCATGCTGAGCACGTGGGCCGTGGCGAACTCGATGCGGAGGTCGCGCTGGCCGTTGAGCTCGGACAGTGCCTTGCGGAGCTGGGTGGAGTCCATCGTGGTGCCGTTGCCTGCGTGGGGCTGAGCGTTGCGGGCCGTTCGATCACTCCACGATGCCGAGGATCTCTTCCTCGGTCATGATCAGGTACGGCTCGCCGTCGATCTTGACCTCGGTGCCGGCGTAGCTGGAGAAGATGATCGAGTCGCCCTTCTTGACGGTGAACGGCACGTAGGTGCCCTTGTCCTTGTTCAGGATGCCCGCGCCGAGCGCGACGACCTTGCCCTGCTTGGGCTTGTCCTTGGCGCTTTCCGGCAGGAAGATGCCGGTCTCGGTCTTGGTGGCGGCTTCGTCGCGCTTGACGAGGATCTTGTCTCCGAGGGGTCGAACCTTCATTGCTGTGTCTCCTGCTGTCGTGTTTGGGTGAAGTGACGTTCCATGATCCGCTGCATGATGCGGAGCATGGTCTCTGGGTGGCATGGGCGATCGACGACGCTGAACGCGCCGTCGAGGAGTGCATCGACGAGCCCGCGCGAGGCCTCGCGGCGGGTGGCCTGCGGCGGGCGCACCACCACGGTGGGCGGCGGCGCGTCGAGGCGGCGCAGGAGCTGCAGCACGCGGACGCCGGCCGGCTCGCTGCCGATGGCGGTCTGGTCGAGCGGCAGCGCCAGGTCCACGATGGCGATGTGCACCGTGGCGCTGCGGATGACGTTGGAGGCTTCCACGCCCGAGCGGGCCTGGATGATGTTGATGCCGGTGGAGCTCAGGATGTGCGGCACCGCCACGGCCCACGCGTCCTCGCGCCAGCCGCCCGAGGTGAGCAGCACGTTGAGGAGCGGCGAGCGGCGCGTTCCTGCACCCGGGCCGGCACCGGCGCCGCCGAAGGCGGTGTGGTCGGCGGGGTGGTGATGGAACATGCGGAAGCGCATCGGGAGGGAAGAGAGGTGCAAGGGGCGTGCCAGAGAGGGGTGGCTTGGGGGGATTGTGAGTCCGGTAATATATGCGTTGGGGTGGGAAATGGCCCGTGCGGGGTGCTGTGGCGGTGACAAGGCATCGCGCACGGGCGCGCGAGGGCTGTCAGAGTGGCAGCAGGCGGAATTGCGCGCGATTCCGCGGCGCCGCTCCCGGCCCGCGTATTTTCCACCCTCCATGCACGCCGGAACCCCCATCGCCGTCATCCGCCGCAACCCCGCCCAGTGGGCCGATCGCCAGACGGTGGTCCAGGGCTGGGTCCGCACCCGCCGCGACTCGAAGGCCGGCATCAGCTTCGTGAACCTGAGCGACGGCTCGTGCTTCGACGCGCTGCAGCTGGTGGTGCCGAACACGCTGGCCAACTACGCGAGCGAGGTGCTGAAGCTCACCGCCGGATGCAGCGTGGAGGCCGAGGGCAAGCTGGTGGCCACGCAGGGCAAGGACGGTTCCACCGGCATCGAGATGCAGGTGGAGCGGCTGCACGTGTACGGCTTCGTCGATGACCCGGACACGTACCCGATCCAGCCGAAGGCGCACACCATGGAGTTCCTGCGCGAGCAGGCGCACCTGCGCTCGCGCACCAACACCTTCGGCGCGCTGGGCCGGCTGCGGCACACCATGGCGCAGGCGGTGCACCGCTACTTCTCCGACAACGGCTTCTTCTGGATCCACACGCCCATCGTCACGGGCAGCGACTGCGAGGGCGCCGGCGAGATGTTCCGCGTCAGCACGCTCGACCTGGCCAACCTGCCCCGCACGCCGGACGGCAAGGTGGACTTCAGCCAGGACTTCTTCGGCAAGGAGACGCACCTCACGGTGAGCGGCCAGCTGAACGTGGAATGCTGGGCGCTGGCGCTGAGCAAGGTCTACACGTTCGGGCCCACGTTCCGCGCGGAGAACTCGAACACCAGCCGCCACCTGGCGGAGTTCTGGATGATCGAGCCGGAGATCGCCTTCGCCGACCTGAAGATGGACGCCGACTGCGCCGAGGGCCTGATGAAGGCCATGTTCGAGGCGTGCCTCAAGGAGCGCCACGACGACATGAAGTTCTTCGTGGAGCGCGTCGACAAGGAGGCCATCGCGCGCCTGGAGAAGTTCTGCAGCGCGGCGTTCGAGCGCATCGACTACACGGAGGCCATCAAGCTGCTCGAGAAGGCCGTCGCCGGCGGGCACAAGTTCGACTACGCGCCGCACTGGGGCATCGACATGCAGAGCGAGCACGAGCGCTACCTCACGGAGCAGGTGTTCGGCCGCCCGGTGGTGGTGATGAACTACCCGAAGGACATCAAGGCCTTCTACATGCGCGTGAACGACGACGGCAAGACCGTGGCCGCCATGGACATCCTGGCGCCGGGCATCGGCGAGATCGTCGGCGGCAGCCAGCGTGAGGAGCGACTGGACGTGCTGGACGCGCGCATCCGCGAGATGAACCTGGACCCGGCGGCGTACTGGTGGTACCGCGACCTGCGCCGCTACGGCAGCGTGCCGCACGCGGGCTTCGGCCTGGGCTTCGAGCGCACCATCGCCTACGCCACGGGCCTGGGCAACGTGCGCGACTGCATCCCGTTCCCGCGCACGCCGAAGAACTGCGCGTTCTGAGGCGCGGGGCGCGTTTCGCCCATTCCGCTCACTTCAGCGAGATCTTCGAGAGGTCCTCGGCGGGCTCCGGCCACTGCATGCCGAGGGACTCGAAGTGCTCGCACACCGCCTCGCTCACGAGGAGGTTGCGGAACCACTTGCGGTTCGACGGCACCACGTGCCACGGCGCGTGCTCGGTGGAGGTGTTGGAGAGCATGTTCTCGAACGTGTCCACGTAGAGCGGCCACTTGGCGCGCTCGTTGACGTCGTTGATGGAGAACTTCCAGTGCTTGGTTGGGTCTTCCAGCCGCGCGTGCAGGCGCGCCAGCTGCTCGTCATTGCTGATGGTGAGGAAGAACTTGAGGACCATGGTGCCCTCCTCCACCAGCATCTGCTCGAAGTCGTTGATCTGCCGGTGGCGGCGCTCGATCTCCTTGGGCTTCAGGAAGCCGTGCACGCGGCCGACGATCACGTCCTCGTAGTGGCTGCGGTTGAAGATGCACACCTCGCCCTTGGCGGGGCAGCGCGTGTGGACGCGCCAGAGGTAGTCGTGCGAGAGCTCCACGTCGCTGGGCTTCTTGAAGGAATGCACCGAGACGCCCTGCGGGTTGAGGCCGGTCATCACCTTGCGGATCACGCCGTCCTTGCCGGCGGTGTCGATGCCCTGCAGCACGATGAGCATGCCGCGGCTGCGGTTGGCCCAGAACTTCATCTGCAGCTCGTCCATGCGCGCCACGTTCTTGTCGAAGCGCGCCTCGCCGTCGGCCTTGGTGAAGCCGCCGTCGTCGTCGGGCTTCCAGTCCTCCAGCGAGACGTTCTTCCCGGGCTTGACGATGAAGTCCTTCAGGTTGGGCTTGGCCATGGGGCGGAACTTACTCCGTCCAGCGGATGTCCACCGTCACGTCGCGGCCGAGCTTCAGGTCGCCGCGCAGCCATTCGGTGAAGCGCTGCTCGAAGAAGCGGCGCGCGGCCTCCTCGGCCTTGGCGCGCACCTCCGGCTTGCTCACGGCCTCGAGGAGCCGCGGGCGGATCTGGCGCACCAGCTGGTCGCGGTTGTCGATGCCCAGCCAGCTGCGCGCGTAGCGCAGGCCGCTGTTGCGCTCGGTGAACTCGATGGATTCTGGCACGATGGCCAGCATCTCGCCGTCGACGCGCGGGTGCGGTGCCAGCACCACGATGCGCGCGGGCTCGCCCTCCTGCCCCGGCACGAAGACGATGTCGCGGTCGCCCATGCGGTCGACGGGCACGATGAACTGCACGCGGCAGTTCTTGGCCTCGACGCGGGCGTAGGTGTCGCCGTACCAGTGGTCCTCGACCAGGTCCACCGCCACGTCCGCCAGGTGCGTGAAGACCACCAGCTTTGGCGTGGCGTCGTCGCCGCGCAGCACCACGAGCGGCGTATTGGTGACGCTCGGCTTCAGGACGTCGCCGATGGACTTGAGCGTGGCGCGCACCTCGGTGCCGGCCTTGCCGATCAGGTTGCCGGCGCCTTCGCTGCCGGCCTGCACCACCGCGGTGGGCGTGCACTGGCGAAGGAGGTCGACGGCGAACCAGACGATGGCCACGAGCGCGAGCATCGTGATTGCCCACGATGCGGTGCGCGGCCAGTGGTGGCCATGCGAACCCTGCGGGCCCTGCGGACCAGGCAAACCAGGCGCTGGCGGGTTCGTGCCGGTCACTCGGTGGGCTTCGCGAGCTCGTCGGCCCACATCTTGTTCATGGCGGCGCGGTCGGCATCGTTCCAGCGCTCTTCGGCGATGTACTTGGAGACCTTGTTGCTGGCCTTCTGCGCAGCGAGCTGCGCTTCCTTGTACTGGTCGCGCGTCTTCTCGTCGGCGTTGCCCTTCTTGATCTCGCGCCAGAGCTTCACCATGGCGGTCTGCTTCTCGCGGTGCTCGCGGATGAGGGAGGTAATTCCCGCGTACTTGCCGGTGTCCGACTTCTTGGCGGGCGTGTCCTGCTTCGCGGGCGTGTCGCCCGCAGGAGCCTGGGCCAGCGCAGGTGCGGCGAAAATGACCGAAACGAGCGCGATTCGTGCCATTGAGCTGATGATCATGGCCGTATCTTACTGCGGCCCGGCCTGGGACCAACCATGAGAAACAACACCCAACGGAACGTCGCTCGCCCCGCCCGTACCGGCTTCACCGTGACGGAACTGGTGGTCGTGGTGGCCATCATCGGCCTGATCGTGGCGCTCCTCGTTCCCACCATCGGCAAGGTGCGCTCCAAGAGCCGCACGCTGAAGTGCCTGACCAACCAGCGCACCATCACCATGGCGAACTACACGTACGCCACGAGTAATCAGTCGCGCTTCGCAAGTTCATGCACTAATTCCGGCGGCACCCTTTACGTTAACGGCGCGGACATCAGTAACGGCACTGCACACTGCTGGGTGAAGGCGGAAGGCTCCAACCTTGTGGCTAATCAATTTGAAAAGCCGTCTGCTCTTGAGCAAGGTTCACTTTATTCCTACATCGGTGACGTCAAGACGTACATCTCGCCGGACGAACCAACAAATCCGCTCGCTTCGAACGTGTCAAACACTGGCACCCGGGTGCGGAGCTATAGCTTCAACGCGCTTCTCGGCTGTACGCGTCCCGAAGACAACATTTCCTACGACGGGGATTTTCAGAGCGAAATGTACGGAGTGAGACCCCAGCTCAGCCAATACAACTCAACCACGATCGGCACGATTAAGTCGCCGCAGCGCATGATGGCTACAGTTGTTGAGGATGACAGCGTGTACTACAACCTCAATGGTTGGATAATTAAACCGCAATTGGCGCAATGGGTCGACTGGCCTGCAGCTTGGCGTCCAGATGCGATCACTATGAGCTACGTCGATGGCTCAACCGACTCTTATGCGCTTTCCAACCCCGACCTTCCCACCGCATGGGACTCTGTTGGTCACAATTACGTCGAGCCCGGCATCGCGGTGGACTGGAAGTTCTTCCGCGATCGCCTGAACCCGGGCGTGATCCCGAACAGCACGTACCTGTTCGGGAACTGACGCAACAGGGCCGGGGACTGCGGGCGCGTACACTTCGAACACCCCGCGGGGCGTAGCTCAGCTTGGTAGAGCGCCTGCTTTGGGAGCAGGAAGTCGTCGGTTCAAGTCCGGCCGCCCCGATTGCCCGCGTGAGTCCGTTCCATGGTGCCAGCCGACTACAAGCTCCGCACCATGCGCGCGTCCGACTTCGACGGCATTGCGAAGCTCTGCGCAAGCGTCTACCCGGCCGAGGTGCCGTACACGCACGCCGAGCTCGATGGGCACATGAAGCGATTCGCCGCGGGACAGCTGGTGGCCGAGCACGTGCCCTCCGGCGCGGTGGCCGGCGTCCACTTCTCGCTGCGGGTGGCCATGAAGGACTTCCACGTGGACGACCCGTGGGAGGTGTTCACCGACAACGACACGTTCGACGACGACAACCCCGAGGGCCACACGCTCTACGGCGCGGACATCATGGTGAGCCCGGACCACCAGCGGCACGGACTGGCGCACGCGCTCACCGATGGCATGCGCGACGTGGTGCGTGCGTTGCGCCTGTGGCGCATGGTGGGCGCGAGCCGCCTGCCGGGCTACGGTGCAGTGGCCGGCTCGATGACGGGGCCCGACTACGTGAGCGCGGTGCTGGACGGGCGCGTGGTGGACCCCACGCTCACCGCGCACATCCGCGACGGATGGCAGGTGGTGCGGCCCATCCAGGGGTACCTGCAGCATGATCCGGAGAGCGCGGGCTGGGCGGCGGTGATCCAGTGGATCAACCCGGAATGCCCGCCGCCGCCGGGGCTTGAATTGCGCTGATTCCTCGGCGAAACGCGCTCATTCCTGCGCGGCAACCACCATGGAGTACGGGGCGAGTTCCACCTTGCCCATGACCGTGCGGAGCGATGCCGTGCCGCTGGCGTTGCCGTCGGCCAGCACGTTCCACCGACCGCCCGGGAGCGCGACTTCCTTGCGCACGGCGTCGCCATTGAGCGCCACGAAGAGCTGGCGCGCGGGGTCCTTCGCGGCCGCGCCGTCGATGGTCCACGCGATGGTGCCGCGCGTGTCGAGCATGTGGACGGACGCGCGCACCTCGGCGTCGTCATCCATGCGGAACGCCGGATGCGCCTTGCGCAGCGCGATCATGCCGGCCACCCAGTCGCTCACGTCGCGGCACTGCTGCGCCGCGGCCCAGTCGAAGCGGTTGACGGCGTCGCCCGCCTCATAGGAATTGTGGTTGCCGCCCTTGGTGCGGCACATCTCGCTGCCGCCCTCGATGAACGGGATGCCCTGCGCCACCAGCACGATGCCGATGGCGAGCTTCTGCATGGCGCGTCGCGCGGAGGCGTCGGCGGCGGGCGCGGACTTGGCGATCTTGTCCACCAGGCTCAGGTTGTCGTGCGCAGAGGCGTAGTTGATGGTCTCGGTGGGTTCCTGGGCGAAGCTCTCGATGGAGCCGCGAACGCCGCGCCCGATGCCATCGTCCGTGCCGCCCTTGCCGGTGGCGAAGCCCGGGCCCGCACCGTCGGTATCGCCGCGGATGGCACCGCGGATGTCGTCGTTGAAGACGGCGATCGGCAGGCCCTTCTGCGCGCCCTTGCCGAAGCGCGTGGGGCCGCCGCCGGTCCAGGGCTCGCCGTAGAGCGTGGCATCGGGGCGCATGCCCTTCACCAGCGTGCAGATGGCGCGGACGGTCTCGGGTGTGTGCGTGCCCAGGAGGTCGAAGCGGAAGCCGTCGACGTTGTACGCACGCAGCCAGAAGGCGAGCGAATCCAGCACGTACTTGCGTACGGTGGCACGCTCGTCGGCCACGCTGTTGCCGCAGCCGGCATCGTTCGTATAGCGGCCGTCCGGCGTGGTGCGGAAGAACCAGTACGGCACGGTGCCGTCGAAGGGGCTCGATGCACCGCTCGACGAGGTGTGGTTGTAGACCACGTCGAGGATCACGCGGATGCCCGCGGCGTGCAGGCCCTGGACGGCGGTGCGGAGTTCGCGCACCGGGGCGACCGGGTCGGTGGCGTCGCTCGCGTAGTTGCCCTCGGGCACGTTGAAGAGCGCGGTCCAGTAGCCCCAGTTGTAGGCATCGCGCGCGGCCGTGAAGTCATGCACGGGCATCAGGTGGAGCGCGGTGATTCCCAGGCGGCGCAGGTAGGCGAGGCCGGTGGGCGAGCCGTCCGGCGTGGTGCCGGAATGGATGAGCCCGAGGTAGGTGCCGCGTTCGGCCTTCGGGCATGATTCGTCGGCGACGGAGAAGTCGCGCACGTGCGCTTCGTAGAGCACTTCGTCGGTCGCCTGCGCGATGCGCGGGGCGGGCGTGGTGGACCAGTTGGCGGGCTCGGCGCGGGCGAGGTCGATTGCGATGGAACGCGTGGAATCCGCGGTGGCGGCGTAGCAGTGGATGTCGGGGACCAGGTGGTCGGCACCGTAGTGCGTGAAGCGGTAGGCGTAGGCGCGGCCGTGCAGGTCGCCGGGGATGGTGGCTTCCCAGGTGCCGGCGGCGGCGCGCTGCAGGGCGTGGCGCGCGGTGGGTTCGGTGGCCGTGGGGGTGTCGAAAATGCTCAGTTCCACGGCGCTGGAGACGGGCGACCAGGTGCGGAACACCGTGCGGTCCTTCGTGCACTCCGCGCCGAGTCGCGCATCGGCGGCGAAGAATGCCGGGTCCTCGAGCACACCGCGTGCGTAGGCGAC
>CAMBSR010000063.1 GCA_945870475.1 Phycisphaera mikurensis NBRC 102666 | reverse complement strand
ATGGCCAGCCCGCCGCCGAAGAGGATGAACACGCCCCACGGCAGGTCGCGCGTCATGCTCCATGGCACGATCGCGCGCTGCGATCCGTCGCGCGCCGGCAGCACCATCAGGAGGATGGCCGCGGCGATCGCCACGCCGCCGTCGGTCAGTCCCGCGGGCTTCCATCCCGCAGGCCAGCTCGACGACGTGACCCACACGAACACCGCCGCCACGAAGATGGCAAGCGTCGCCCAGCCCGCCGGGCGGATCGGCGGCAGGTCCTCGCGCCGGCGCGGGGGCAGGGCAATGCCGTGGGCAGGCAGCATCCGCACGATCGCCAGGATCGCCACCGGGCACATCGCCAGCGCGATCGGCACGCCGAAGCGCGCCCATGCGCCGAAATCGAATTCCACGCCCTGCGCGCGCAGGTAGTTGGCCGCGATGGCGTTCGGCGGGCTGCCGATCAGCGTGGCTCCGCCGCCCACGGTGGATCCGAACGCAATCGCCAGGAGCGCGGCTGCGGTGAAGTTCTTCGCGCCGCGCGCCGCGCGTTCCGGTGCCGTGTCCGGGAGCGCCACCGCACCGGCCGCCACGCCGGTGGCGAGCGGAAGCATCAGCACCGTGGTGGCGGTGTTGCTGACGAACGCACTCACCGATGCCGCCGCCATGAAGAGCGCGCCCACCACGAACGCGGGGCGCGTCCCCGCTGCCTTCAGCATCCAGTGCACGAAGTGCGCGCTGATCCCGTGGCGCTCGAGCGCCATGCCGATGACCGTGCCGCCGGCGAACAGGAAGATCACGTTGTCCGCGTACGACGCCGCCACGTCCTTGAACGCGACGATTCCGAGGACCGGGAGCAGCACCGCCGGAATCAGCGCGGTGACGGCCAGGTCCGCCGCCTGCGTCATCCACCAGAGCGCCATCCATGCGAGGAGCCCGAGCGTGATGGCGCCATCGGCGGTCAGGCCGGCGTGCGCCGCACCCGCCGGATGCGTCCACCACGCCAGTGCCGCGCCGGCGATCGGCCCCGCCCAGCGGCCGATGCGCGCCGCAATGCCGTGGGATGCGTCACCCTCGTTGATGACCGAAGCGTGCTGGCCCATGCAGGCATTCTCCCACGCGGACGCGGCGCGCGCGCCGGGAACGTGCCGCACGTGCATTCAGCGCGTGCCGATCGGCGTCGACACCACCAGCGCGGTCGGGATCAGCGGCCAGCGCATCGCCAGCCGATGCGCCCGGAAGTCGGTGGGCCGGCGATCGATCCAGCGCATGCAGTCGTGGATCAGCTCCCAGTGCCGGGGCGCCACGGGCGTTGCCCACGCGCGCGGCTCCTGGCCGATCTCCTGCGGCTGTTCCGCCAGGGGCATGCGATCGCGCTCGCGGTCCGCGGAGTTCTCGCCGCTCCCGCCCGAGAGCAATCCGTAGAGCGAGGCCTTCGGGACGCCTGCCACCGGCAGCGAACGATCGACGAAGACATCCATCAGCACGTGTTCCATTGGCATGTCCAGTCGCAGGAGCACTTCCGCCCCGTGGACGCCGCCCTCGCGCACGGACGGGCCTGCGCCCGGCATCCGCTCGCCGAACACGCAGTCGACCGCACCGCCGGTGCCCACGTCGCCCTCCGGCAACTCGTACCAGAAGCCGTGTTCCGTGCCCATCGGGCGCAGTGCCTCGCCGCGCAGCGTGGAGAATTCCGCCAGGATCGGCGGCGCGTCCATCGGCACGCTCGGGTCGAGCGGCATCACGATGCGCTCGCGCGTGCGCCCCTCGTGGCCAAGCACGCGGCGGCGTGCCACCGGCCACGACTGGTCGCGGCGCATGCGGCGCAGTCCCAGGAATCCGCTCACCAGCGCCACATCCACCGTGCCGTTCGCGCCGGGCGTCAGGAACGCCAGCATCAGCCGCGTGCTGGCCTCGATGCCCCAGAGCGCCGCGTTCGCCTGGTACGCGCTGCGGCGGAAGTCCATGGCGCGTTCGTCGGCGTGCGGCTCGGCGGTGCAGTGCGCCAGCAGCGCTCGGAACGACGCGCGGTTGCCCGCGTGCTGCCGCACCACCTCTTCAAGGCGGTCGGCGGCCGCGGTGAATCGCTCCACCGTGGCATCATCGGCGCCGTGCGCGCGCACGGCGCGCGCGAAGATGCGCAGGCCGGCATCGCCGGGCAGGTGCTTGCTTCCGCTGAAGGCGTCGGGCTCCTGGGCAAAGCGCACCATGCGCCACGTGAGGCTCTTGTCGACGCCGAGGCGCCTGCTCAGGGCCAGCGAGTTCATGTTGCCTCCGCCGATCGATTCGATCGCCGTCACGGCGGCGTCGCGGAGCGCGCACAGCGCGTCCGATGCGGCGGTTTCGAACGTGCCCGGGTTGTCCTGCGCTCCCGATGCCTCGGATGCGCCACGATGGGAGGTCAAGCTCATGGTGGGTGCCGCGCAGAGGAGTGCCCGCGAGTGCCTTCGGAAGTACGAACTTCAGCCTGGAGAGGCACTTGCAGCGAGAAACTAGCCCGTCATGCAAGGCAGTCACGCATTTCCCCAGAGGAATCCGTTCAATCGGGAGAGATGCGGACGTTGCATGGGTAAGCGTCCGCGGGAAACCGCGTTTCCACCCCGTGGAGGGGACTCCTTGCCCACTTCCCGGACCCGTGGGACGGGGGTCGCGCGCCGCTCCCTCGAACTACCCTCCGCCCGATCATGACCCGCGGACGAATCCTCGCGCTCCTGCCGTTCCTCCTCGGTGCCGGAACCATCGCTGCGCATGCCATGGGTGGTCACGACGAAGGCGCAGCTCCCTCCTTCCTCGGGTTCGCCTGGATCTTCGGCGTCATCGCCACGTGTGCCGTGGCGGCATCGCATCGCGCGGATGCCGTGGCCGAGCGCCTCGGCGAGCCGATCGGCACGGTGGTGCTCACGCTCTCGGTGATCGTCATCGAGGTCGCGGTGGTGGCGGCCATGATGATCGCCGACAAGGGTGAGCCGTCCGTGGCGCGCGACACCATGTTCGCCACGCTCATGATCATCCTGAACGGCCTCGTCGGCGTGGCGCTCCTGGCGGGCGGCATGCGGCGCCACGAGCAGACCTTCAACCTGCAGACCTCCGCGTCGTACCTCTCGCTCCTCATCCCGCTGGCCGCCATCACGCTGGTGCTGCCGCGCATGACCATCACCGAGCCGGGGGGCTTCATGACGCGGCGCATGGAGGTCTTCGTCGCCTTCGCATGCGTGGCGGTGTACGGCGCATTCCTCTGGATGCAGACCTCCTCGCATCGCGGGTTCTTCTCGCATCCGGGCGGGCAGGGCGACGGGGCGCACGGTCACGGCGAGCACGGTCACGCGGACCACGGGCACGCGCAGCACGGCACCGGTGGCCACGGCCACGCAGTTGCCGCCGCCCCGGATCGGCCGATGTGGGTCGACATCCTGGCGCTCGTGGTGCTCCTCGGCATGGTGGTGCTGATGGCCGAGTCGCTCGGCTCGGCCACGGTGCGGATCCTCGAGGTGAACGGCCTGCCGCGCGCACTGGCCGGCGTGCTGGTGGCGAGCCTCATCCTCGGCCCCGAAGGCGTCGCCGCCATCCAGGCCGCGCGCTCCGAGTCGATGCAGCGCACCATGAACATCCTGCTCGGTTCGGCGCTCTCCACCATCGGCCTCACGGTCCCGGTGGTGCTGGCGCTCGGCCTCATCCGCGGCCAGCGCGTCGAGCTTGGCCTGGAGCCGCCGGAGATCACGCTCCTGGCGTGCACGGTACTGGTGTCGGTCGTGAACTTCACCCACGGCCGCACCAACCGGATGCAGGGCCTCGTGCACCTCTGCCTCTTCGTCGCCTACATCGCGCTGATCTTCGACGTTCCGTCCGGCTCGCAGGGCTGAACGCGGCGGTGCCCCCGGGGCGTACTCGGCGGCCGCGGCCGGTCTGCGTGCGTCACGGCGGCGATGCCTGCAGGTGGCCGGGAATCGCCGTACTCGGCGCAAACGTGGCGCAATCGCGCCACATTCCGCAGCGCCCGCCCCCCGCATCGGGCCAAGAGAGCCGATACTGTGCAAGGTGGTCCGCGCCCGGGGTCGCAGACCACGTCGCGTGTCCCATTGTCAGGAGCCCCCCATGTACGGAATGGTCAACCAAGCGATCGAGGCAATGGTCACCGAGAAGTTCGGTCGCGCCGACTGGGAGAAGGTCAAGGAGATCGCCGGCGTCGACGAGCCTGCCTTCGTCACCATGAAGCAGTATCCCGATTCCATGACCTACGCGCTTGCGGGCGCCGTCTCGTCGCACGCGGGCATGCCGCTGCCGGATGTCCTCCGTGCGTTCGGCGGCTACTGGATCCAGTACGCCAAGGACGGACCGTGGGGCAAGCTCATGATGGCCTCCGGCACCGACACCTATTCGCTGCTGGCAGCGCTCGACGCCATGCACGCTCGCATCGCGCTCAGCTTCCCCGACCTGCGGCCGCCCGCCTTCGCCGTGAAGCGCAACGGCGATTCCGTGGTGGTGGAATACCGCTCCGACCGTCCCGGCCTGGCGCCGTTCGTCATGGGCCTCATCGAGGGGATCGGCATCCTCTTCGATGAATCCGTCACGGCTACCCAGGTGGCCTCCAAGGACGACGGCGCCCCCTGCGATGCCTTCCTCGTACGCGCGGTTCCTGCCGCGAAGGCGGTCTGAACACATGCTCGGAATGGTCAACCACGCACTGCAGGAGATGGTCACCGAGCGCCACGGCGCCACGGCATGGGACGTGATCCGTGCAGACGCGGGCGTCGATGACCGCATCTTCGTGGTCATGAAGCAATACCCCGATGAGGTCACGTACAAGCTTGCCGGCGCCACCGCCAAGGCGCTGGGCGTCTCCGTCCCCGACGCGCTGCGCGCCTTCGGCCAATTCTGGATCGTCTACGCCGAGCGACAGCCGTGGGGCAAGGTCATGCACTCGATGGGCAAGAGCGTCCGCGAGCTGCTGCCCGCGCTCAACGCGCTCCATGCCCGCATCGCGCTCGCGTTCCCCGGCGTCGACATGCCGCAGTTCCGCGCGGAGCCCAATGCGGATGGCAGCCTGCAGGTCCACTACTTCTCGTCGCGCCCGGGCCTTGGGCCCTTCGTGCACGGCGCGCTCGAGGGCATCGGCGCCATGTACGGCGAGGTGGTCGAGGTCTCGCAGCTCGAGGATCGCGCTGCGGGAGCTCCCCATGACGTGTTCCTGGTGAAGTTCCCCGAGGTCGGCAGCTGACGGGATGAACGACGAATCGCTGTCCATCATCCAGACGCTGTTCCCGTTCCACGTCCTGGTGGGCGTGGATGGCGGCATCGTCCACATCGGCAAGTCCATGGCGAAGGTCATGCCGGACGCCGTGGGCACGCCGTTTCTGGAGCGGTTCGAGGTCCAGCGGCCCAGGCTCTCCACCATGGACGAGGTGCGCGCGCGCTGCGACGAATTGGTGCTCGTCGGCATCCGCGGCACCAAGCTCCAGCTGCGCGGCCAGTTCATGCAGCTCCCGTCCGGCGAGATGGTCTTCGCGTGCGCCCCGCGCATCGTGGACCAGACCTCCGTGTGGTCGTGGCCCGTGGGCATCCCGGACTTCGCGCCGCATGACGGCAGCGCGGACTACGCGATGGTGATCGAGGCCACCAACATGCAGCTCAACGACCTGGAGCGGCTGGTCAACACGCTGCAGGAGAAGGAGCGCGCCGAGCGCGAGCTCCGCCGGGTGGCCGAGGAAGCCAACCGCACCAAGACCAACTTCCTGGCCAACATCTCCCACGAGATCCGCACGCCGATGACGGCGATCCTGGGGTACGCGGAACTGCTTCGCGACCCGTCCATCGACCCCACGGAGCGCACGGACTACGTGGAGACCATCCGCCGCAACGGCGACCACCTGCTGGCCATCATCAACGACATCCTGGACCTCTCCAAGGTCGAGGCCGGCCGCTTCGACATCGACATGAGCGACGTGGTGGTGCCGGACGTGGTGCGCGACGTGGTGCGCCTGCTGAACGTGCGGGCCATCTCGCAGGGCGTCACGCTCACGCACGTGATCGAGGGCGATGCGCCGCGTATCCCCATCCGCAGCGACCCGGTGCGCATCCGCCAGGTGCTCCTGAACATCGTCGGTAATGCCGTGAAGTTCACGGAGCAGGGCGGCGTGCGCGTGGTGGTCTCGGCGGTCCCGCGCGGCAGCCGCATGGAGACCGTGGTTTCGGTGCACGACACCGGCTGCGGCATCCCGCCCGAGATCCTGCCCACGCTCTTCGAGCCGTTCTGCCAGTCGGACAACAGCTACACGCGCCGGCACGGCGGCACCGGGCTCGGTCTTGCCATCAGCAAGCGACTGGCCACGCTCCTCGGCGGCCGCATCGAGGTGGCGAGCGAGCCGCGCCGCGGGAGCGTGTTCACGTTCATGTTCGAGTCGGACGTCTCAGGTGCAGCGCCGGCACATCCGTCCGAGGTCGAGATGCCTGCATCGCGCGCGCCGCGGGGCGTGCTCGACGGCAAGCACATCCTGCTCGTCGAGGACAGCATTGATTCGCAGCGGATCCTCTCCGCGCTCATGTCGCTTGCCGGCGCGCGCGTGGACGTGGCCTCCGACGGCCTGTCCGCGGTGGGCCGCTTCGACGGCACCTATTGCCCGGACCTGGTGATCATGGACGTGCAGATGCCGGGGATCGATGGCATCGAGGCCACCTCCCGCATCCGCTCGCGTGGCTTCGGCGGACGCATCGTGGCACTCACTGCGGCGGCGCTCAGCCAGGACCGCGAGCGCGCCCTGAAGGCAGGCTGCGAGGGCTTCTACCTGAAGCCCATCTCGCGGGCGGACCTGCTGGCAATCTGCGTCGGGGACGCGGGCAGCCTCTGAATCGCGCACGAAGTTCCGCCGTCCGCGTCGGGAAAATCCGTCGTTGGGTCTATCCTGCCTGCCATGCGGCCCGTGCCAGTCATCCTGCTGCTCGCATGCGGCGTCCTTTTCGCGGGGGCGCCGATGGCGATGGCATGGAGCCCCGCGCCGCCCTCGGACAAGTCCTCCGGAGACAAGACCTCCGGAGACAAGGGCTCCGCGGCCGGCAAGGCCAAGGACGGCGACGAGGACGATGATCAGCCCGACCTGCCGACCGCGCTCCCCGAGGGAGCCGTGGTGCCCGAGGCGGTCACGGTGCCGCCCGTGCGCGCCGATGTCTTTGCGGGCCGTGCGACGGCGCTCGGTCGCATGGCGCAGTGTCCCAAGTGCTCCGGGTCCGGCGTGAAGGTCACGCGACACCGCGAGTCGCAGGGGCACATGAAGAACCCGAAGATCACCGAGACCAAGGACGACTGCCCGGAGTGCCGCGGCATCGGCATCTGCCCGAATCCCGGCCGCGTGTCCCCGGTACTCGACAGCTTCGTGGCGCTCCTGGGCGCACTCCCCGAGGATGCGCCCACCACGCCCAAGCAGCTCGACAAGGCACGGCAGGCGCTCGAGCGGCTGGGTGCCACGGGGGATCTCGTCGCCGAGGTGACTGAGGAGGATGGCACCTCCGTCGCCGCTGAACGGATTCCACGCAAGGGCAGTGCGCTCGCGGTCACGGGCATCGTCGGAAGTCCGATCCTGGCGGCCGGCGGCATGCGGCTCTTCCCCGTCCAGGTCGAGGGACGCGCGGTGGTGCTCCTGCGTGCGCCGATGATCAATGCGGCGCCCCCCAAGGGACGGGTCTTCGCCGGGGGTGTGTGCGCCGGAGCGCTCGAGAATGCCGCTTGGCGCTGGGGCAAGTCCGCGGTGCTCGACCTTGGCTTCATGGTGCCGTGGAAGGACGCGCCGTACAAGGGCGCGGCCGATGCCGACGGCGACGGCAAGCCCGATGCCGCGCCTGCCTCCGGATCCGGCAAGTAAGGCACGGCCCGGGCTTGACCGCGTGAACCCGCGGCCGATTCCCTGAAGCGGGGCGTGAACGCCGCCAAGCGCGCGTGGAAGCAACCACGCGCATCGCCGCTGCGGTACACCTCCCGTCGTCCCGCTTCCCGGCGTCGCACCGCAACGCGTCGTCCGAGTGCACCGACGCAGGAACCTCGATGCCCCGTATCGCCGCCGACACGCAGCCCGTCCAGCTGATCTTCGACTTCGACAGCACCGTCGTCGCCCTCGAGGGCCTCGACGAGCTCGCGCGCATCGCGCTCGCCGATGATCCGGAGCGCGAGCGCACGGTGGAGGCCATCGAGGCCATCACCCGCGACGGCATGAGCGGCGCGATCGGCATCGACGTCAGCCTCAGGCGCCGGCTCGCCATGCTCACCATCCGCCGCGCGCACGTCGACGCGGTGGTCAAGCTCCTCAAGCGCAGGCTCAGCCCGTCGTTCCGCAAGCACATCGCGGCGGTGCGCCGCAACGCCGACCGCATCCACGTGGTCTCGAGCGGCTTCCGCGAGTACGTGGAGCCCGTGTGCGCGGAGCTCGGCATCCCGCCGGAGCGCATCCATTGCAATGACCTCAAGTGGAAGGGCGGGGTGGTGGCGGGCTTCGACGCATCCAGCCCGCTTGCGCAGCCCGGCGGCAAGGCCAAGGTCGTGCGCGCGCTGAAGCTCCCCGGCCGCGTGGTCGCCATCGGCGACGGCGTCACCGACGCGGAGATCCGCGACGCCGGCGCCGCGCACGAGTTCGTGGCGTACTGCGAGAACATCGAGCGTGAATCCGTGGTGGCGCGCGCCGACCGCGTGGCGCGCACCGTGGACGAGGTGCTCTGGCTCTATCGCCTGCCCGGCTCGCCGAGCTTCCCAAAGAGCCGCATGGTCGCGCTCCTCTGCGAGAACATCCACGCCGACGCCGCGCAGGCGCTGCGCGACGAGGGCTACCGCGTCGAGACGCTGAGCGACGCGCTCGCGGAGGCGGAGCTCGCGCGTGCCCTCAAGGGCGTCAGCATCCTGGGCATCCGCTCCAAGACGCGCGTGACGGCCAAGGCGCTCGAATCCGCAGACCGGCTGCTGGCCGTCGGCTGCTTCTGCATCGGCACAGAGCAGGTGGACCTCCCCGCCGCCGCATCGCAGGGCGTGACCGTCTTCAATGCGCCGTACAGCAACACCCGCAGCGTCGTCGAACTCGCCATCGGCGAGATCGTCATGCTCATGCGGCGCGTGCCGGACGTCACGCGGCTCCTCCATGACGGCGGCTGGCGCAAGTCGGCCACCGGCTGCACGGAAGTGCGCGGCAAGACGCTCGGCATCGTGGGCTACGGCCACATCGGCTCGCAGCTCTCGATCCTGGCCGAGGCCATGGGGATGCACGTCATCTACCACGACCTGGAGGAACGGCTTGCCCTCGGCAATGCGCGCAAGTGCCGTTCGCTCGCGGAGCTCCTGGGGAAGTCCGACGTTGTCTCCATGCACGTGGATGGCCGCGCCTCCAACCGCCACCTGATCGGTGCGCGCGAACTGCGCAAGCTGCGGCCGGGCGCACTCCTCGTCAACCTTTCCCGCGGGCACGTGGTGGACCTCGATGCCGTGGCCGGATCGATCCGCGCCGGCCACCTCGGTGGCGCCGCGGTGGATGTCTTCCCGGAAGAGCCGCTCTCCAACCGCGATCCCTTCGACTGCCCGCTGCGCGGCCTGCCGAACGTCATCCTCACCCCGCACGTCGGCGGCAGCACCTCCGAGGCGCAGCAGGCGATCGGCGAGTTCGTGGCCGCGCGCCTGGTGGAGTTCGTCAACACCGGCGGCACCTCCGGCTGCGTCAACCTGCCGCAGATCTCTGCGCCCCCGGTACCGCGCGCGCACCGCTTCCTGCATCTTCACCGCAACCAGCCCGGCGTGCTGGCCGCCGTCAATGCGGTCTTCGCGCGGCGCAAGATCAACATCCTTGGCCAGGCGCTGCGCACCGACGAGGCGATGGGCTACCTCGTCACCGACGTCGATCGCCGCCACGCGGCCGACGTGGTGGGCGAGCTGAAGGCCGTGCCGGGGACGGCGCGCCTGCGAGTGCTCTACTAAATCCGTACCCGGTTAAGTTTGCACCATTTGCTGCCGCAAATGGTGCAAACTTAACCGGGTACGGTTTTCCCGCATTCCGGGCACACCGTTGATCCGCCGCGCCGCGGGTAGCCGCACTCCGCGCAGACCGACCGCATCCACGACATCCGCGCCTGGCGCGTGGCCATCAGGATGACCATCGGGCCGCACAGCACGAGCAGCGCCGTCGTGCCGGCGACGATCGCCCACCAGCTTCCGAACGCGCAGTAGCACGAGTCGCGCCGCATCGCCAGCGCGTACGTGGGCGCGGCGATCGCCAGCTCCAGGCACGTGCCCGCAAACAGCCAGCGCACGAAGCGATCCAGCCGGTCGGGCGTACGCGACTGCCCCGCGCGCGCAAGCGCCCAGGCCCAGATGCCGCCAGCCGCAAGCCACGCCGGAACCAGGAGGAGCGGGTTCATGACCAAGCCTCCGCCGCCCGTGTACCCGTCGAATTCCGCTCCCGCGGCCATGCGCACCAGGCCCACCATGTCCCACAGCGTTGCCAGGATCCCCACGGCGCACATCCCGCCGATCAAGGCAGCGCCCGCAATCGACCAT
>CAMBSR010000062.1 GCA_945870475.1 Phycisphaera mikurensis NBRC 102666 | reverse complement strand
TCCCCAGTTGATGAGCAACACACCCAGATCAGCACCGTCGATGATCCCGTCGCAGTTGAAGTCGGCGCGTTCGCACACCGGAGCCTCGGACTGCAGCGAGCCGCTGACGACGTCGAATTCGCCGCCCGCCATGGGGCCGGCAACCACCTCGCCGATGGTGGCGTCCAGGCTGAAGTCGCCGCCCGCGGAAGTTCCGCCGCCACCTGACTGGGTGGATTGCGTGATCTCGAACCCGGCCGTGCCGTCTTGCCCGGAAGCGCTCCCTGCGAGGACCAGCGTCGCCGCAATGGCGCATGTGAATCCGGCGCGGACGCGCGAGGCGGAAGTGATATCAGCGATAGAAGTGGTCATCGATCGAAGCATGAACAACTTTCCTTCGAGTTTGGAGTGACGTCACCATACTTCGAGCGTGAACTTCTGCAACCAGAATTTTCGTGAATGCGTCTCTTTCTGCAGCGCGTCGAACATCGAACGAACTCGTGGGCTCTCTGTCCTCCGGTTTCGGTCGTCGTCGTGTTATCACCCGCGAGCCGCTCACCTTCCGACCTGCGGTGTTCGGAATCTGCGAAATGGGGGAGTTCGCTGTTTTGATTTCGCTCCAACTGGGGCATGATGTCGGCCGCGAGACGTGAGGTCCCGTTGACTGCGCAGTTGCAATTCGTCCGCCTGTGCCCTCACCAACGCTTGTTCAGACTCGTAGGAATCCGAACCAATGAAGTTTCACCCGCGCTTTCGTTCTGGCGTCCTGGTCGCGTTGACTGCAGCCCTCGTGCTCGCGCCTGCAGCCCGCACGCTCGCGGCTGACAGCCCGATCGGAACGGCGTTCACCTACCAGGGACGCTTGCGCCAGGGCGGCGAGGCCGCGAAGGGTGTCTTCAACCTGAAGTTCCGCCTGTTCGACCAGGCGGTCGGCGGGAACCAGATCGGCACGGAGATCGACGTCCCCGGTGCGCAGATCGACGACGGCTTCTTCTCCGTCGATCTCGACTTCGGCCAGGTGTACGCCGCCGGCAAGCGCTTCATCGAAGTGCAGGTCAACGACACGACGCTCGCGCCGCGCCAGGCAATCATGCCGGCGCCGACCGCGCTGTACGCACTCTCCGGCAACGTCGGCCCGCAGGGTCCTGCTGGTGCCGATGGTGCGAAGGGCGACACGGGCGAGAAGGGCGATGCCGGCGCCGATGGAGCGGACGGCCCGATGGGGCCGCAGGGTCCCGCTGGCGCGGACGGCGCCGCTGGCGCGAAGGGCGACAAGGGTGATGCCGGTGCCGCTGGAGCTGTGGGCCCGATGGGCCCGCAGGGTCCCGCTGGTGCTGACGGCATCGCTGGCGCCAAGGGTGACAAGGGCGACACTGGCGCTCAGGGTCCCGCTGGCGTCGACGGCGCTGCTGGTGCCAAGGGCGATCAGGGCGACGTTGGTCCGCAGGGTGCCGCTGGCGTCGACGGCGCTGCGGGCGCCAAGGGCGACAAGGGAGATGCCGGCGCCGATGGCGCCGTAGGCCCGATGGGACCGCAGGGTCCCGCTGGCGCTGACGGCGTCGCTGGAGCCAAGGGCGACAAGGGCGATGCTGGCGTCGATGGCGCCGTGGGCCCGATGGGTCCCCAGGGTCCGGCTGGCGCTGATGGCGCAGCTGGCGCCAAGGGTGACCAGGGCGACGTTGGTCCGCAGGGTCCCGCTGGCGTCGACGGCGCTGCGGGTGCCAAGGGCGACAAGGGTGACACTGGCGCGCAGGGCCCGCAGGGTCTGGCTGGCGCGACTGGCGCCACGGGCCCCAAGGGTGACACTGGCGCAGCAGGTTCCGTGGGTCCGCAAGGTCCGCAGGGCGTGGCTGGCGCAACCGGCGCAACCGGCCCGCAGGGCGCGACTGGCGCCACCGGCCCCGCTGGTCCGACGGGTCCGACCGGTGCTGCAGGCGCCGCCGGCGCGACCGGCGCCACCGGTCCCGCGGGCTCAGTGTTTGACTACAAGTACCGCAAGACCGCGGACGAGTCCGTCAGCAGCAGCACCACTCTTCAGAACGATGACATCCTGAGTATTGCCTTGGCGGCAAGTGACGCGGTGGAGTTCTCCGCAGCGATGTTCGTCAGTTCGACGAGCGCAAACCCGGACTTCAAGATGACGTTCACGGTGCCAAGCGGCGCAAGCGTCCGCTGGCACGCCGAGTGGTTCGACGGAGTCCAGTACCAGAGCTCGAGCGTCGTCACCTCGTCGGGCACGACAGTCACCTTTCAGATCACCGAAAACCGCCTCGCCTTGGTGAAGGTCACCGGCATCGTCGTCAACGGCTCCAACGCCGGCAACCTCCAGCTGCAGTGGGCGCAGAACAGCAGCAACAGCGCTGCCGTCAAGGTCGAGCAGCGCAGCTTCATCCTCGGTTCCAAGTTCTGATCGCATCACGGGTAGCCGAGCCTGTCTCGGCGCGCGTGTTCCATGCCAGCGGCGTCAGCATCCGTCCTCGACGGGTCCTGGCGCCGCTGGTGCATTTGGCATTGGCCGCTCCACTGCGATCAACAGCAACGCCGGCCCCCTCCGTGGGAGGGGGCCGGCAATTTCATCGAGCGCGGAAGCGTTCCCGTGCCTGCGTCACCGACGCCGGCGGCTACGCAGGCCTGCCAGTCCAAGCAGCGCAAGCGCGCCGGGCGCGGGCACGAATCCGTACGTGAAGGTCTGGTCGAACGCCGTCTGCACGGTGGTGCCCGCTCCGGCGCTCAGGCCGTTCACCTTCATGGTGACGTTGCCCTTGAACTGGAGCGTCAGGACATCGGTGGCGGAGAGGTTGGTGGTCTCCACCGAGAACCGGCCGAGCATGATGCGCAGGTCCTCGTACGAGCCGGCCAGCGTGTGGCTGCCCGTGGGCGAGTTGGTGTACCAACCTGCACCCGCAAAGGCGCCCCGGCTGGTGCTGCCGCCTGCAATGGTGCCGGCGCCGGCCGTGTTGGCGTTCAGGAAGTACGGATCGGAGGCGACAATCCCCGCGGCCTCGGCCTGGGTGCGCGCGCCGATACTGACGAACGAGTCCCACGCATTGCCGCCGGCACTCCCGGAGGCCATCCAGCCGGTGCCGGTTGCCTGGGCGAACGATGCGCCGTTGGCGGATGCGAACGAACTGCCGCCGTTGGCCACGCCGTTGAGCGAGGTCCGCACCATGGAGGTGGAACCCGTCTGGCCGTAGAAGTTGACGAGCTTGTCGTACTGGCCGCCGAAGGCCACGTAGACGTCCATGACCGAGAACCGGCGCGCGCCGTCGGCAACCTGGTAGTTGGTGGAAGTCACGCCAAGCATGGCGGCGTGGGCACCCAGCACGGGGACGGTCGAAGCAAGCGCTCCGAGGCAGGTGACGAACTTCATGATGTCAACAACTCCGAGAGGTAAAGAGGCAGCCCACCGCCGAGGTTGCCGTACAAAGGGCAACTACGGCACGACGGTGCGATCCATTGTTGTAAACGCAATCGGCGGCACCCGGGCATCACGGACTGCGAGATTTTCTGCCGGACGACCGGAGTCCCTCCGAGGAGCCGAGAATCCGTGGGTTGAGCGCACCGCCCGCTCGCAACCGGGCAACCCCGGTTATCAGGGCAACTTCCCCGCAGACCCCGCCGACCCCGCTCCGTACGTTGGACCCCATGAATTCCAAGGAACTCTGCGAGCGCGTCCTCTCCGCCGCCGACGTCAAGGTGAACGGCGACCGCCCGTGGGACATCCGTGTCCACAACGGCGACTTCTACGACCGGGTGCTGGGGCAGGGCACGCTGGGCCTCGGCGAGTCCTACATGGACGCTTGGTGGGACTGCGACGCGCTCGACGAGATGATGGCGCGCTCCCTGAAGGCCGGCGGCGAGAAGGCCCTCTCCAGGAACTGGGTGAACGCCGTGCAGGTCCTCAAGGCGAAGTTCTTCAATCCGCAGACCCGTCGCGGCGCCAGGAAGGTGGCCGAGCAGCACTACGACATCGACGACCGCCTCTACATGTCGTTCCTCGATCCCTACAACCAGTACACGTGCGGCTACTTCAAGAACGCCGACAAGCACGACCTGGAGCGCGCGCAGCAGGACAAGATGGACCTGATCTGCCGCAAGATCAAGCTGAAGCCAACCGACCGCGTGCTCGACATCGGCTGCGGCTGGGGCGGCCTTGCCAAGTGGATGGCCGAGACGTACGGCTGCAACGTGGTGGGCATCACCATCTCGCAGCGCCAGGTGGACTACGCGCGGAGCCACATCCATGACCCGAACGTCGAGATCATGAACATGGACTATCGCGACGTGGCCGCGAAGGTCCCCGGCAAGTTCGACAAGGTGGTGAGCATCGGCATGGTGGAGCACGTGGGCTGGAAGAACCACCGCGCGTTCTACGAGGTGGCCCGCAGCGTGCTCGCGCCGGACGGGCTGTTCCTCCTGCAGAACTGCGGGCAGGACGTCTCGCGCCCGCACGCGGATCCGTGGATCGACCGCTACATCTTCCCCAACGGCTCGATCCCCTCGCCGGTGCAGCTCGCGAAGGCGTTCGAGGGGATCTTCGTCCTCGAGGACTGGCACAACATGGGCGCGCACTACGACCACACGCTCATGGCCTGGTGGCGGCGGTTCGACCAGTCGTGGCCCGAATTCCGCGAGGAGTACGGCGACCGCTTCTACCGGATGTTCCGCTACTACATGCTGTCGTGTGCCGGCGCATTCCGCGCGCGCGAGATGCAGCTGCAACAGACGGTGTATTCGCTCGTCGGCGTGGCGGGCGGTTACGTGCCGGAGCGGTGAAGCCGGGTGCGGGAGGTCCGTGCGATCACGCCCGTCACCGCCCGTGCGCGCCGTGGCGCAGGATGGCCTCGAGCTGCTCGGGCGGGATCGGCCGCGAATACAGGTAGCCCTGCGCAAAGTCGCTCCCGGCGCGCAACAGGCGATCCGCCTGTTCCTGCGTCTCCACGCCCTCGGCGATGACCCGCAGGCCCAGTTTGTGCGCCATCACCACGATGGCCTCGCACAGCGCGCCGTTGCCCGCGTCGGTGGCGATCGACTGCACGAACGACTTGTCGATCTTGAGGAAGTCGATGTCGAACCGGTTGAGGTAGCCGAGCGACGAATAGCCCGTGCCGAAGTCGTCGATGGCGATCTGGATCCCCGCCGCGCGGAAGTCGCGCAGCGCGGCCGCGGCGTCCATGTCGGCGCTCAGGAGCACGCCCTCCGTGATCTCGATCACCATGCTGCCGGCAGGCGCGCCGGCGGCGCACATCTGCTCGATCCACACGGCGCGCGCTGCCGCGTCCTCGGTGCGGAACTGCACCGGCGACACGTTGACGCTCACCTGGAACCCCGGCACCACGGTCGCCCAGCGCGCCGCCCAGCGCGTGGCCTCGCGGAACACCCAGTCGCCGAGCTGCGCGATGAGGCCGGTCTCCTCCGCCAGCGCGATGAACTCCGCCGGCGGCACCACGCCGCGCACCGGATGATCCCAGCGGAGCAGGGCCTCGGCCTTGCGGATCTGGCCGCTGACCGTGTCGACGATCGGCTGGAAATGCAGGTGGAACTGCTTCTGCCACACCGCCTCGCGGAGCTCGCCGATGGTGCGCAGGCGGTCCTGCGCCGCGGTCTGCAGCCCCTGCGTGAAGTGGCTGAACCGGTTGCGGCCCTGGCGCTTGGCCACGTACATGGCCTGGTCGGCACTCTTGAGGAGGTCCTCCACCTCGGTGGCGTCCTGCGGATAGAGCGTGATGCCGAGGCTCGCGGACACGTAGACCACCGAGTCGCCCAGCTGGAACGGCTCGGCGAGCCGGTCGAGGATCTTCTGCGAGATCGCCTCGACGTGGCGTGCGTCGTTGATGCGCGTGAGGATGGTGGTGAACTCGTCGCCGCCGAGCCGCGCCACCGTGTCCGTCTCGCGCGTGCACGCACTGATGCGTCGCGCCGCCTCCACCAGCAGGTCGTCGCCGATCAGGTGGCCGAGCGTGTCGTTGATCTCCTTGAAGTGGTCCAGGTCGATGAGCAGCAGCGCCATCGAGCAGCGCGCGCGGTCCGCCTGGCGGATCTCGTGCTCGAGCCGCTCGCGCAGCATGCGGCGGTTGGGCAGCCCGGTGAGCATGTCGAAGTTCGCCTGCCGCCAGATCAGGTCGTCGGCCTGCTTCTTCTGCGTGATGTCGGAGAAGAACATCACGTGCCCGTGGACGCTTCCGTCCTCCTCGTCGAGCCGGTTCACGACCACTGACTTCGCGTGGACCTCGCCGTCCTGGCGGCGGTCCCAGATCTCGCCGTTCCAGTAGCCGATCTCCGCGATGGTCCGGCGCATGGAATCGTAGAAGGCGCGGTCCTGCCGGCCGGAATTGAACATCTCGGGCGTGCGGCCGCGCACGTCCTCGAGCGAGTAGCCGGTGATCCGCATGCCCGCGGGATTGATGTCCAGGATGCGGAACTCCGCATCGGTGACGAGCATGCCTTCGCCGGTGTGGCGGTACACCTGCGCGGCCAGGCGGTTCTGCTCCTCGAGCCGGCGCCGCTCGGTGACGTCGCGGCCGATCCCCAGAAGGCCGATGAGCGTTCCGTCCGCGCCGTAGTACGGCGCGCGCAGCATCTCGATGCACCGCATCTGGCCTGCAGGATCCTTCTGCCATTCCTCGCGCGAGTGCGGCCGGCCGGAGGCAAGCACTGCCTGGTCGATGGTGGTGATGTCGGCAGCCTGTGCGGCCGGAAGGAGGTCATGCACGCGGTAGCCGATGATCTCCGTCTCGGGGCGCCCCACGAACCGCTCGAACTCGCTGTTGCAGCCCAGGTAGAGGCCTTCCGGGCTCTTCGCGAAGAACAGGTCGGGGATCGAGTTCGTGAAGCTGCGCAGGAGCGCCTGCTCCGCGTCCGCCCGCCGGCGCAGCTGCGCGTAGAGCTCCTCGAGCTCCTCCGAGTTCACTGCGAGCGCGTTCTCGATGAGGTTGCGGTCGCGGTCCACCTCGGTGTAATAGTCGCTGATCAGCGCCAGGAACTGCGTCCAGCTGGCGTCCGGGACGAACTCCGCGCCCAACGTCCGGCGCAGCTGTCTCTGGAGGAGGCGATGGTGCATGGGTCGGCGGTTACTCCCGGATGGTGGTCAGGCACATGGTCTGGTTGTGCAGGTCGCAGGCCTGGAAACCGTGGATGGGCGCGATCTCGCCGTAGGAATAGAAGCCGGCCAGCGGCATGCGCGGCCCCATCCGGCGCTGCACGGCCTCCAGTTCCTCCTCCGCCAGCTGCCCGAGCACGATCCGGCGACCCACGCAGCTGAAGACCATCGCCAGTCCGCTGCCCTCGCCCTCGGACGCTTCGCGGGCTGCCTCGTCGGCGCTCTCCACCAGGCTGTCCAGGTTTGTGCGCATCAGCCGGCAGCGGCTGCCCTGCGGGACGTCGCCGGCGAAGGTGAGGCTCTGCTCCTCCTCGTTCACCGCCAGCAGGGTACGCGTGAGCGTGTGTTCGCCGTCCTTGGTGACGATGCTCAGCGGGAACCGCATGCCGCTCGCAGGGAGCGTGGCGGCCAGGTCGCCCAGGTAGCGCTTGTAGAGCGCAAGCGCGGGCTGCCCGTCGATCTCGTGGACGACCTTGCCAGCGGAACGCGTCACCAGGCGCTCGGCGCCGAACTCGGTCCACCCGGTGCAGTAGGTGCTCTTGATGGCGACGTCGCCGGAGATGCCCACGAGCGCCACTTGGTTGCGCTGCGCGGGTGCGTCGGCCATCACCCACGTGGAGACGAACCGGTCCGCGTCGCCCGCCAGCCCGCCGGTGACCGGCACCCCGCACTCGGAGAGCCCGAGCGCCAGCTGCGTGGCGTTGATGCTGAGTCCGTCGCAGAGGACGAGCGCGTGCCGCAGGTCGGGCGCCGCGATCTTGGCCGCCAGCGTGCGAGCGATGGCGCGGGCGTCATCGTCGGGTCCGACGGACGCCGATGCCATCTGCACGCGCCCGCGCTCGAACCGCACCGCCGTGGCCACCACGTCGCCGTCGGTGATCTCCGCCCCGTGCACCGTGCCCGAGGAGGAGCAGCCGAACAGGATGGCCTTCGGGAAGCGCGCGCGCAGTTCCGTGAAGCACGCCGCGTCGCGAAAGTGCGCGTGCTCGCCGAAGACCAGCACCAGCTGGGCATCGGCAAGCGCTCTTTCACCGGACCATCCCAAGGCAAGCGTCCAGCGCAGGTGCAGCGTGTTCATGGCCCCACAGTACCACCGAGTGCGGGCCACTCAGCGCCCGAGAACCCGTGGATGGCAAGAGCATTTTGCTTGTCGGAAGCGGCAATCCGTTTCGGACACTCGTCCGTCAGCCGCCAAGGCGCTCGATGTCGGCAATGTCCTGTGGCTGTCCCGCCGCCCGCTTGCGTTCAATGACTCGAGCCACTCGCGCCAGTCTTGGTTGTGGGCCATCTCGCTCCTCCCTGAGCTTGTCGGCGGCATCCATGCGTTCGCGGGGCGTGCGGGCGAGCCAGTACTCGCGCTCCTGCCGTGCAGCGTTGCGATCGTGGAGTGTCCGCACCTGCGCCGCGACAAAAACAAGACTGCCGAAGACCTTTCGGTCCTCGGCACTTGAATGGGCGATACTGGATTCGAACCAGTGACCCCACGCGTGTGATGCGTGTGCTCTAGCCAGCTGAGCTAATCGCCCGGGGCAAGAATTGTAGCAGCATTGCACGGTGCTGCGCAGGCTGCGGCGCTGCTTTGATAACCGTGCGGGACGTGTTCCACCGGAAGCGCCAGCCCCAGCAGGTGGTGCGGCAGCGTGGACACGATGTAGAAGCCGATGCTCGCCACCGCGATGGTCCGGACGTCGAAGCCGCCGAGCAGGACGCAGATGCCCGCCAGGCAGAGTGCCGTGGGCATCGCGAGCGGCAGGCCGAGCACGTGCACGCGCACGAGGCGCCTTGCGAATCCCGGCGGGGCAGGCGGTGGCTCGATGATCGTCGGCATGTTCGCCATGCGCCGGCAGTGGCGGAACGCATGCACGCCGATGAAGTACGTGCCGATGGCGAAGAGCGGGTCCGCCTGCAGCGCGACGAACGCCACCAGTGCGCCTTCGGCGATGTCGAGCATCGCTTCGCGCCGCTGGCCATGGAAGGCACGCGAGCCCGCGCCCAGCAGCGAGAGTGCAACGCCTGCGCTGCATCCAAGCAGCGCCGCACCGCGCATGGCCGGTGGATCGATCGTCCAGCGAACGGCAGACCAGGGTGCGAGTGCCTTGCCGATTTCGGCGAAGGGCGCCCACGCCTCGTCCGGATGCGCCGCGAACACGCCGCACACCAGGAGCAGCCCGCGCCCCACGGCCAGCGACCAGCGCGACACGCGGCCTTCGTGGGCGGCATGCAGCGAGTCGGCGTCCTCCATCCCGAAGTGCACCACCGTGAGCCCCAGGAACGCCACCGCCGTCGGCCCGGGTGCCAGCACCAGCGCGGCGGTGCAGGCCAGCATCAATGCCATGTACGGCACGAACCCAACGCACCGGCGCACGAATCCATGCCGTCCGGCGAGCCGTGCGCTCACCTCCCAGTCGGCCGCGCCGTGCGGCATGCCGAAGATGGCGAGCGCCACCACGAAGGGCCATGGCGCCAACGTGCCGGTGGCCGCAGGATCCACGGCCGCCAGCACCGCGGCGCCGGCGAGCACCGCCCACGGCAGTGCGCGTGGCCCCGAAAGGCGCCGGCCCAATACGCCGCGGACCGCGTGGAGGACTGAAGCCTCCACGCGGTCCGCTTGTCGATCGGCCCGTGCCGGTGCGACGGGCATCAGCCGTTCCGGTGTTCGGCGGACTGCGACTCGAGCGCCTTGACGCCCTGGTAGCAGACCAGCCCGAAGAGCACCTTGTTCAAGACGTCCGCCACGTTGTAGGCGATCTCACGCCAGCTCTCGCCCTTGTCGCCTGCCAGCGCCATGAGGAAGCCCGCGGGATAGATCACCCAACCGATGGTGACGAAGAGACGCATCTTGCCCAGGCTGTCGGCGATGCTCGGCGGAGCCGACTTCATGCCTTCAGAGACCTGCGTGAAGAGCATCCACACGATGTAGAGCCAGGAGCCGCAGCTGACCACGTACCAGGTCCACCACTGCTGGCCGCCCGTGGGGCTTTCCTCGGCAACCCATGCGGTCACCAGCATGACGAGCGACCAGAACACGAGGCCGCGGAACAGTTCGCCGCCCTTCTTGCCCATGTTGAGGAGGAGCGGGAATTCCATCACCAGCATCGGCACGGTGATCAGCCAGTCGATGTAGCGGTAGGTGGTCGGGAACTGCCCGATCACTGCACCCGGGATCCGGACGCCATCGGCGTCGAAGAGGTTCGCGACGCCTTCCAGGTAGATGTTGCTCATCCGCCAGTAGTGGAAGGCAGCCACCGCACAGATGATGCCGGCCACGGTGAGGACGGTCTGGTACTGGCGCGACACCGTGTTGCGCTGCAGCCAGAAGTAGGCCGCGCCCGCGCCCATGGCGACGGTGCCGAGCCAGAACAGGTACATGGTGACGCCTTCGATGGAAAGGCCCGCTTGGAGCGCCCTCATTGAGGTCGACATTTCGGCGAGTATGAGCACGTGAGCCTCCTG
>CAMBSR010000061.1 GCA_945870475.1 Phycisphaera mikurensis NBRC 102666 | reverse complement strand
CGCCGGCGAGATCGCGCACGGCTGCGCGCGCGCGACGGACCTGGATTCGCGTCCGGTGCTCGACATCCTGCGTGGCGCGCTCTCGTGGGACGAGCAGCAGTTCGTCGAGAAGATGGCCCCGTCGGGGATCGTGCTTCCGTACCGCGGTTGGCGGATGAAGGTGGAGTACGCCGAAGGCAAGCCACCGCGCGGCATGGCGAAGATCCAGGACTTCTATGACTTCGCGGGGCACCCGTCCGTGGCGGGCGGGCGCGTGAAGCTGGTGCTCGAGTTGCTCGGCCCCAACTACCGGCCGGTGCAGGTGACGGAGGACCTGCCGGGCTTCTGGGAGCGCCTCTATCCCGAGGTGAAGAAGGAACTCAAGAGGCGCTATCCACGTCACGAGTGGCGATGACGCAAGTGCTTTCTCAGCAGCAACTAACGTCGAAGTATTCGCGTTTTGTGCATGGTTTCAGTAGAATCGGTGCGCTATGCCAAAGGTGACCTCCGCCAGCGCCAAGCGCGCCGGCTCCAAGACGGTTTCCCGACTCGCACCCGTCAAGAGCGCCACCGCAAGGACCAGTGGCAACGGCACGACGAAGACAGCCTCCAAGCCGGCAACGACTTCGAAGCCCGCTGCGACAACGAAGACCACGATCGTCGCCGCTGCAGCCCCCAAGGCCGGCGTGAAGGTTGCATCGAAGGCACCGGTGGTCGCGAAGTCCGCGCCGAAGGCGGCGCCTGCGGCGGTTGCCACGAAGGGCACCGTCGCCAAGACCATTGCGACGACCGCTGCCACCATGAGCGGCCCCGCCGCGAAGGCCGCGCCGGCCAAGGCCCCGGCTCCCAAGGCTGCCACCACGGTGGAGCCGAAGCCCGCTGCGCCGCTCGAGTGCCCGAAGCCCAACGACATCACCACCATCACGCTGGCCACGCGCTACCTGATGGCGCGTCCGGACTTCGAGCGCCTGCGCTCCCCGAAGTACGGCGAGCAGACCTTCAAGCTCGACCGCATGCGCAAGCTGCTTGAGCTCCTCGGCAACCCGCACCAGAAGACCAAGACCGTGCACGTCGCCGGCACCAACGGCAAGGGCAGCACGGTGTCGATGATCTCCTCGATGCTGCGCAGCGCCGGCTACGCCGTGGGCACCTACACCAGCCCGCACCTCATCGACATCCGCGAGCGCGTCACCATCGACGGCAACCAGATCGGCAAGACCGACTTCGTCGAGATGACCCGCACCGTGGCCAAGGCCGCGGAGAAGCTCGGCGAGCAGGCAACGTTCTTCGAGCTGATGACCGCGATGGCGTTCGCGCACTTCGCGGAGCAGGCCGTGGACATCGCGGTGGTGGAGGTGGGCCTGGGCGGCCGCCTCGACTCGACGAACGTGATCACGCCGCTCGTGAGCATCGTCACTGCGATCGACCTCGACCACACCAAGCTGCTCGGCACCACCAAGGCGCAGATCGCGCGCGAGAAGGCCGGGATCTTCAAGAAGGGCGTGCCCGCGCTGTTCTTCGAGCAGGGCCCCGAGGTCGATGCCGTGATGCGCGAGGTGGCTACCCAGGTGGGCGCCGACCTGCGCATCGTGAACAAGGACATCGAGTTCTCCAGCCGCTTCTGCGTGACCCCGGACCTCGGGCCGCACACGCGCGTCTGCCTCTACACCAAGACCAGCCGCCTCGAGCACGTGCCGGTGCCGATGCCGGGCGAGCACCAGGCCATCAACTGCGGCCTGGCACTCGCCGCGGCCGACGTCCTGAAGGGCTTCGGCTTCGAGCTGCCCGAGGACAAGCTCACCGCCGGCCTGGCAGCCACCAAGGTGCCCGGCCGCATGGAAGTGGTCTCGCATCGCCCGCGGATCCTCTGCGACGGCGCGCACAACCCCGCTGCCATGAACGCGCTGATGCGCTGCGTGGGCGCGCACGTGCCGTACGACAGCATGGTCTGCGTCTTCGGCTGCTGCTCGGACAAGGACATCGGCGAGATGATCGACAAGGTCAACCTCGGCGCCGACAAGGTGATCTTCACGCGCGCCGCCACCACGCCGCGCGCGGCGAGCCCGGAGGACCTGCAGAAGCTCTTCCAGGAGCGCTCCGGCAAGATGAGCCAGATCGCCCGCAGCGTGCCCGAGGCCATCGAGATGGCGATCCGCGGCGTGAGCCGCGAGGACCTCATCTGCGTGACCGGCAGCTTCTACGTCGTCGGCGAGGCGCTGAAGTACCTGTCTGAGCGCAAGTAAATGGGTGAAATAGGTGCCGTGTTAATGCGGCACCTATTTCATGGAGGCTGCCACGCTTCGTGGCCGCCCGGGGTTGCGCGGCAGCAGTTGGATGCCGTGGAGCAATTCCATGTCCTTTGCCCATTCCGCGGACGCGAGGGCAGTGCGGCGGACTGAGCACTCATGGAGTCTCGCTCGGAATTCTTCGCTCGATGGCTCGCGCAGTGCATCCCGCCAGGCCTTTGGCGTGGTGCCGGCAGGCCGAAGGTCGATGTCGACGATCTCGGGCCTCGGGCCAAGGCCGCAATGATGGGCTGCGCTCGACCAGAGCCAGTCCCATGGGTGCTTCGCCAGCCCTGCGGCGACGGGATTCTGCTCGACGTAGCGCAGGGCATTCAGGCAGTGCTGCGGATCCATGAGCACCGAGAAGAACCGGCCCTCCCAGTTGTGGCCCGTCGTGCCACGCCTCGTGTTGAGCCATGCGGAGAATTCTCGGTGCCCGTTGCGTATCCACGAGCTCAGCGCCGATTCGGTCGGTGACTCGCAGATGGCGTGGACATGGTTCGGCATGAGCACGAAGGCAGCGACCCGAATACGGGTCTGGATCTGCCATCGCCGCATGATGCTCATGTACATGGCACGGCTGTCGTCATCGCCAAGAATGGCCTCGCGATGATTTCCGCGGTGGGTGATGTGGTACGGAAGGTTCGGAATGGTGGTGCGTCGTCGGCGTCCCATGCGCGCATGTTGGTGGCGCGCGGGGGATGCCCTGAAAAAATCGCCCTATTTCCCACCGAATTCAAAGTGCATCGGATATTGGCCGCACACTTGGCTTGAAGGTCGGCCCGCGCGGCATCGGTTTCGGTGCCGGAAATAGGTGCCGCATTAACACGGCACCGATTTAGAGGACGACGTTGACCATCCGCCCCGGCACCACGATCACCTTCTTGGGTGACTGGCCCCCGAGGTGCGGCACGACCTGCGGGTGCGCGAGCGCGATGGTCTCGATCTCCGCCGGTGCGGCCTTCGCCGGGACCATGATCCGCGCGCGGACCTTGCCCTGGACCTGCACCGCGATCTCCACCTCGCTGTCGGTGAGCATCGCCGGGTCGAACGTGGGCCACGGCTCGCCGGCCATGCCGCCGGACACGCCGAGTCGCTCGCCCAGCTCGTCGGCCAGGTGCGGCGCGAACGGCCACAGGATGCACGCAAAGCGCCGCAGCTGGTCACGCGTCATGCCGCCCTTCGTGGGATCGGCCATGTCGCTCGGCCGCGTGGCCGCGTTCACGAGCTCGATCATCGCCGCGATGGCGGTGTTGAAGCTGAGCCGCTCGATGTCGTCGCCCACCTTGGCGATGGTGCGGTGGAGCTGCTTCTCCACCTTCTCGTCCGCCGCGGCCGCGCAGAGCAGGGCACCCGTGCGCTCGTCAATCGCCAGGCGCCATGCGCGCTGCAGGAAGCGGAACACGCCCACGATGTCGCGGGTGTTCCACGGCTTCGATGCCTCCAGCGGCCCCATGTACATCTCGTAGAGTCGGAAGGTGTCCGCGCCGTACTCGGCGATGACGTCGTCCGGATTCACCACGTTTCGCAGGCTCTTGGACATCTTGGCCACGATCTGCGAGACCTTGGCGTCGGTGGCCTTCTCGAAGAACTGTCCCTCGCCGCGCTCCTCCACCTCGTCCACGGGCACCAGGGTGCGGTCGACGCGCTGGTACGCATAGCTGGTGATGAGCCCCTGGTGGAACAGCTTGCCCATGGGTTCCGGCGTGCTCACGTGCCCGAGGTCGAAGAGCACCTTGTGCCAGAACCGCGCGTAGAGGAGGTGCAGCACCGCGTGCTCGCTGCCGCCCACGTAGAGGTCGACGCCGCCCGCGTGGCAGGTGGCCGGGTCGTACTTCGCGGGCGTCGCCGACGCCCCCGCGCCCGCGGCCGCCTGCGCGGACTTCTTCCGCGAGAGCATCCAGTACTGCTCTGCCTTCGGATCCACGAACGCCTGCGCATCGTGCGGCGAGCAGTAGCGCAGGTAGTACCAGCAGCTTCCCGCCCAGCCGGGCATGGTGTTCGTCTCGCGCGTCACCGGCGTCGCGGCCGGAAGCAGCGCCGGGTCAACGCCCGCCGCGCCCGCGGTGGTCTGCACCCATTCGCGCGCCTTGGCGAGCGGCGGTTGCGGCGTGTCGCTCTCCACCGGCCGGTAGTCGGCGAGCGGCGGCAGCGTGACCGGGAGCGCCGCGTTGCCCACGGGATAGTGGTTGCCCTCGGCGTCGTAGACCACCGGGAACGGCTCGCCCCAGTAGCGCTGGCGGCTGAAGAGCCAGTCGCGCAGGCGGTAGTTGACGCGCAGCGCTCCGATGCCCTTCTTCTCGAGCCACGCGATCACCGCGCGCTTGGCCTCTGCGGTCTGCATCCCGTCGATCACCAGCCCCGCGCCGGCGTTCGCGCTGTTCACCGCGCGGCCCTCGCCGCTGGTGGCGGCCTCGCCGGTCCACTGCGTTCCTTCGATCTCCACCACCTGCACCACGGGCAGCGCGAATTCCTTCGCGAACTCGAAGTCGCGCTCGTCATGCGCGGGCACCGCCATGATGGCGCCCGTGCCGTAGCCCATGAGCACGTAGTCCGCGGTCCACACCGGGATGCGCGCGCCGGTGGCGGGGTTCACGGCCAGCAGCCCCGTGTCCACGCCGGTCTTCTTCTTCGATTCCTGGCGATCGACGTCCGAGCGGTTCTTCGCCCACGCCGCGTACTCGGCCAGCTTCGCGTTGCCGCGCGCGGCCGCACGCGCCACCATCGGGTGCTCGGGCGCCACCACCATGTACGTGGCGCCGAACAGCGTGTCCGGGCGCGTGGTGAACACGGTGAGCGGCTCGGCCTCGCCTTCCACGGCAAAGTGGATCTCCGCGCCCTCGCTGCGGCCGATCCACTCGGTCTGCATGGTGCGCGTCGAGTCCGGCCAGTCCACCAGCGCCAGGTCCGCGAGCAGCCGGTCCGCATACGCCGTGATGCGGAACATCCACTGCTTGAGCGGCATGCGCACCACGGGATGCCCGCCGCGCTCGCTGCGCCCGTCGATGATCTCCTCGTTGGCGAGCACCGTGCCGAGCTTCGCGCACCAGTTCACCGTCTGCGTGCCCAGGTACGCCAGCCGGAAGCCGTCCAGGTACGCCTGGCGCTCGCGCTTGCCGCACGCGCTCCAGCGCTTGCGCGCGCCGCCCGTGACCTCGACCTCGCGGTCTTCCGCGGCGAGCGCTGCCTCGAGCTCCGCGATCGGGCGCGCGGCATTCGCCTTCGGGTCGAACCACGACCCGTACGCCATCAGCCAGATCCACTGCGTCCAGCGGTAGTAGCCGGGATCGATGGTCGCGAACTCGCGCGACCAGTCGTACATGAAGCCAAAGCGCTTGAGCTGGCGGCGGAAGTTGTCGATCGCCTTCTTGGTGGTGACTTCCGGATGCACGCCGGTCTGGATGGCGTACTGCTCGGCCGGCAGGCCGAACGCATCCCAGCCCATCGGGTGCAGGACGTTGAAGCCCTTCATCCGCTTGTAGCGGCAGATGATGTCGGTGGCCGTGTAGCCCTCGGGGTGCCCCACGTGGAGGCCTGCGCCGGAGGGGTACGGGAACATGTCCAGGCAATAGAACTTGGGCTTCGAGGCGTCGAACCCGGGTTCGCCGGGGTTCAGCTGGCGGAAGCCGCGGCCGGCCGCCTGCTCGGATTCCAGGCGCGCCTGCCAGCGTTCCTCGAGCGCGTTGGCGAAGGGTGCCGTGTAGCGGTACGGGGTCTCGTTGGCGCCCGAACCCGATCCGTGCGTGCGTTCGTGGGCCTCGCCTGCGTTGTTCGCGGAAGACATGGGGGCAGAATCGTACTTGAGCCTGCGCGCGCCCCTACGATGCGCCCCAATGCAGTCCCCGGACAACGAGCCCTCCGACCAGCTCCCCGAAGGCGAGGGCACGCCGGGCTCTCCGGGCGAACCGGGGAACCCCGTTGATCCGCGCAACGCCGGCGAACCGGGCAACACCGGCGCCACGCCCAACGACGACGCCGAACTCACCGCCGCCGCGCGCGACGATGCCGCGGCTGCCGAGGCGGACGCCGAGCTCGACGCGCTCCCCACCGACGAGACCGTCTGGGAACTCCCGCATCCGGTGGCGAGCGCGTGGGTGGGCTTCTGGCCGCATCCCGATCCGCCCACCGGCGAGGAAGTGGGCCGCGCCATCGCCAGCTGGGTGGGCAAGGAGATCGAGACCGAGGCGAGCGAGGCCGACGAGGACGAGGGCATGCTGTGGGCGCTCATGGCGAACGTGCCCGGCGTGACCGCGCCGGTGGTGCTCTGGGCCGAGGCCGCGCTGCCCGCGGACCCGGGCCAGCTGCCCGATACCGCGATGGCCCGCTGCAAGTGGGTGGTCGGCATGCAGACCGTGCTCGAGCCCGGCGAGGCGCACGCGGAGTTCTTCCACCTGATGTCGATGCTTGCCGGCGCACTGCCCGAGATCACCGGCATCCTGGACGTCTCCAACGCACGCCGCTGGCCGCGCGAGGAACTCGAGGAGCAGTTCCTGGCTGCCGACGCCGTGCCCAACGACGAGTTCCTCTGGACCATCACCGCCGTCGCGACCGCCGAGGACGACGACTCGCCGATGATGCTCTTCACCACCGGCCTCACGCGCTGCGGGCTGCCGGAGCTCGAGATGCTCGAGGTTCCGTCGCGCCACTCGCAGGCCGCGGCGATCCTCACGAACCACGTGGCGAGCCTGCTGCTGGAGGCACCGCCGCCCGCGCCGGGCACGCCCATCGAGGTGGGACCCGAGATCTCCGTGGCCCTCGTTCCCTGGCAGGAATGCGCGCGCTACATGCAGGACGAGACGCCCGGTTCGCGCTCCTTCCGCGAGGTTGCGCGGGAGCAGGGCGACGGCTCGCTGATGTCGGTGCGCGCGGTGATCTGCTCGTCCGAGCGGCGCGGCACCTACCGCAAGCTCTGGGCGTGGCCGAAGGAGATCATCGAGCGCATGGAGGACGGTCGCGCCGTGCTCTACGCCAGCGAGCATTCCGCCGCCGCCACCGAGCGCCGCGCGCAGCGCACCTGGCCGAAGTTCGCCACCGCGTATGCCAGCGTGCGCCGCTCGGAGGAAGCGGGCATCCGCGAACTGGCCGAGACCGCCTTCCATGTGCAGGCGCCGCTCGGCACCGTGGATGCGCAGGACCGCCGCGAGCAGGGATGGTTCGTGGTGCGCGCCTTCGACCATGACGAGGTGGATGCCGCGCTCTCCGAGGAACCGGTGACGCCCCAGGACATCCACGTGGGCGACCGCATCCGGCTCACTCGTTCGCAGATCACCGACTGGCGCGTGATCCTCCCGGAGGAGATGTACGGCCCGGACCGCAGCGACGCGCTGCTTGCCGCCATCGATCGCCTGCGGGGGCTGGCGTGAACGCGCCCGCGGACGACCCCGGCCGCGTGATGGACGCGGGCACCATGCCCGTGGCCTACAACGCGCGCAACGAGTTCGAGGCGCAGTGCGTGCGCTCGGTGCTCGAGGATGCCGGCATCAAGAGCGTGGCGCTGGTGCCCGGGCTGGGGATCTTCGGATTCCCGCTGCGCGCCAGTGCCCCGGGCGTGCCGGTGCGCGTCCTTCCCGAGGACCACAGCCGCGCGCTCCAGGTGATCGCCGAGGCCCGCTGGGTGGGCCGCAGCATCGACTGGGACGAGGTGGACGTGGGCGACGTGCCGCCCGAGGTGGCGCGCGTGCTTGGGCGCGGAAAGTCCGAGCGGATCTTTGCCCGGCTCGTGAAGTCGTTGATCTGGATCTACCTGGCGGCGGTGATCATCGGCATCGTGGTGCCGGTGATCCGGGCCCTCGCGCGCTGAGCGCCCGCGCGTACCCTTTGCACATGAACGCAGGCCCCATGCGCACCGCCAGGAACACGTTCGCCTCGCTTGCCCTCGCCACCATGGCAGTGCTGGCCGCCGGATGCTCCTACAGCCTCGATGGCAAGGTGACGGAGGGCTTCGGCAGCGTCATCACCGGCCGCCCCACCGACCCCGACGCGCGCAAGAGCGGCGTGCAGGGTGCGCAGATCGAGCTCATCCGCGACCCGGGCAACATGAAACGCGCCGTGGTCGCCCGCGCCACCAGCGGATCGGACGGCCGCTTCATCCTCGACGTGCCGGGCTTCGGCACCGGATGGATGGACGAGGAGTGGCACATCCGCATCCGCCGCTCCGGCTACGAGAACGTGGAGTCCGCGTTCCGCCTGCCGGAGTCCACCAGCGATCGGCTCCTCATCGTCTCGATGCGCCGCGGCACCAGCGTGCCGTTCCGCGAGCCCGACAACGCGCGTTCGCTGATGGACGAGGCGAAGTCCTACGACCCTGGAATCGGCGGCATCAAGTAACGGCCGCCGCGGAGCTCCGCCGATGCGCAGGCGCTACCACATCCATCCGCCCGGACTGCTCTACCTGGTGCTGGTGGTGCTGGTGGGCCTTGCCGCGGCGAACCGCCCGAGCAACCTCCTCGTGTGGGTGTTCGCCGCCATGCTCGCGGGCGTGCTGCTCTCCGGCATCCTCTCCGGCCAGCCGCTGATGGGTCTCCGCGCGGAGCGCTCGTTGCCGCGCACGGGCCGCGTGGGCGAGCCGGTGATCGTGCGGTACACGGTGATCAACCGGTCGTCCCTCTGGCCGCTCTTTGCGCTCTTCGTGCGCGAGATGTCCGACATGCGCGGCTCGCGCGCGTTCGTGCAGCACGTGGGCCCGCGCGAGCGCGTCACCGCGGAGACCGCGTACTGGCCCGATCGCCGCGGGCCGATGCGCTTCGGGCGGTTCCGCGTGGAGACGGTGTTCCCGTTCGGGCTGGTCATGAAGAGCGTGCGCTTCGACGAGCCGGGCGAGTGCCTGGTGCTGCCGCGCATCGAGCGCCTGCGGCCGGGCGTGCTGGTGTCGCTTGCCTCCGGGGGTGTCGCCGGTCCGTCGACGAGCGTGCGCAGCGGCCCGGGGAGCGACTTCCTGGGGATCCGCGAGTACCGCCCGGGCGATGGCCTGCGCCACATCGCGTGGCGGCGCAGCGCGGCGGGCGCGGGGCTGGCGGTGATCGAGCGTTCCGTCGACGCGCCGCCGCGCATCCGCGTGGCGCTCGACCTGCGGCGCGCCACCGACACGCTGCGCGTGGATCCCGCGGTGCGCAGCGCGCGCGACCTGGAGGAGGATGCCATCGTCCTGGCGGCGAGCCTCCTCTCGCACGCGCAGCGCGATGGCTACGAGACCAGGCTCTGCGTGCTGGGCCTGCCGTCTCCCGAGATGCCGATGCGCCGCGGGCACTGGCACCTGCAGAAGGAACTCGCGGTGCTGGCGGCGCTCGACCTCGACGCGCCGCGTACCGCCGACGCAGCGCTCCCGCCCGAGCGCGAGCGCGCCACCACGCTGGTGATCCACGTGGACCGCGCCGACATGCGGATGGCCACGGACGCCGTGGTGCACGTGGGTGCCGCACAGCTGCCTGCGCTGGTGCAGGCCGGGCCCGAGGCGGGAGGCGCGGCATGAACGCAGCGCTCCTCTTCCGCCGTGCGGCGATCGTCCTGGTGCTGGTGTCGGTGGCCGCGTTCGCCGCCTCGCAGCGCAGCGGCTGGGTGCTGGTGGCCGGCGGCGTCCTGGCCGTGGCGGCCGCGCGCCTCACCGACGGACCGCGCCGGCGCGCGCTGCCGGCGTTCGTCCTGCGGATCGGCGTGATCGCGCTGATCCTCTGGGGCGGCATGGACTTCATGCGGCAGCCCACGCCCGACCAGGCGCCGCGCGTGGTGGGCTACGTGGTGCTCGGCGCGCTTCTCCTCAAGCTGTGGGACCGCAAGGAGCCCTCGGACTGGCGGCAGGTGATCGCGCTCTCCATCGTGCTGGTGGTGGCGTCCGCGCTTGCGTCCGGCGATTTCCTGGTGGGCGCGCTGGTGATCGGCTACGCGATGGCCACCATCGTCACCACCATGCTCTACCACCTCCATGCGGGTGCCGAGCGTGCCGTGGCGGATCGCCGCGCCGCCGCGGTGCGTGCGGGCGCGTTGCCGCCGATGGAGGCGCCCCACGGCAGCGCGCCGGTGCGTCACCTGCGCCGCCTCGCGGGCGTGGGCATCGTCCTTGGCGTCGCACTGAGCACGATGGTGTTCGTGATGTTCCCGCGCGATTCCGTCCTCGGAGGCGGGCAGGGCGGCGCGCGCCAGAGCGGCTTCCGACCGGACGTCTCGTTGTGGAGCGGGGGGCGCGTTTCGCTCTCGTCGCGCATCGCAATGACGGTGACGCTCCTCGATCCGCGCGGCGCGCCGGGTGCGCTGGTGCTCCCGCTCCGCCTCCGCGGTGCGGTGCTCGACCGCTACCAGCCCGCCGAGGCGCAGTGGC
>CAMBSR010000060.1 GCA_945870475.1 Phycisphaera mikurensis NBRC 102666 | reverse complement strand
CCCTGGCCGCCACCGCCGCCGCCGCCACCCATCATGCCGGGGCCACCGCGCTGACGGAAGTCCTCCATCATGGCCTGGCGCTCGGCATCGTCGATGGTGCCGTCGTTGTTCTTGTCGTACTGCTTCATCCGGTCCTGCGCCTGCTGCGGCAGGTCGGAGAGCTTGATCGGCCCGTTGTTCCCCCACATGCCGCCCATGCCGCCCTGGCCACCGCGGTTGCCCTTGGGCAGCGACTCGAACTGCTCGGGCGTCAGCAGCTTCTCGAGCCGCTCCATGTAGGTGTCGTTGGTCTCGTTGCGCTTGTCGAACAGCTCCTGCGACTCGCCGCGCCCGCTGCCGGCGCCACCGCCGCCACGACGGAACATCTGCGACATCGGCACGTCACCGGACATGAAGCCCACCACGCGGGTGATCTCCTCGGTCTGGTTGACGGGCTCCTCCTTGCGGAGCGCCTGCACGATGCGGTCGTTCATCGGGCTGACTTCCGCCGCGTACTGCGTGTTGAGCCCATTGATGGCCTCCAGCACCGACGCCTCCAGGCCTTCCAGCTTCAGTGCCGCCTCGAAGGCGCGCTGCACGCGGTTCTGCCCGTAGACGCGCTCGTATGCGGACGAGAGGGCCGCGGCGCGGACGCGCGCGGCATCTTCCGGCGACAGCTCTGCGCAGATCGCCTCGCGGTAGCGGTCGTTCACGTCGCGCACCTTCTCGCGCAGCTCCACGGACCGCGTGGCGAAGCGCTTGGCCGCCTCGGCATCGCCGCCCTGGATGGCCGCGAGGTACTTGCCCTCGTTGGCCGCCAGGAACTCGTTTCGGGCCTTCAGGGCCACGTCGAGCTGGAGCTCATAGTCGTCCATGATGGTCTGCAGCTTGGCGAAGGTCTCCTTGGAGAGGCCCGCTTCGTCGAGCACGATGAACAGGTTGACGTTCTCGCCGCTCATCACGCCGCGCGACAGGGTCTTCTCGCGCACCAGGAAGCGGTCGAACGCGGGCCACTTCTTGGCCTGCGGATCGGAGAGCGAGGCCTGCAGCCCGTCCACGAACGACTTGCGCAGGCGCGACTTGGTGTCCTGCCACTTGTTGAAGTCGGTGACCATGGTCCCGAGCGAGGCGCGCATCTGGTCGAACGCGCCGCTGGCCTTCATCTCCTTCTGCACCTGCTCGCCCAGCTTGTCCATCTGCGTGCGGAAGAACTGCTGGCGCTCCTCGGGGGTGAGCTCGGCGCCCTTCTCCTGCGCCATCTGCTCCATCTGCTGGCGCGCCTCGTCCATGGCGCCGCGCCACTTCTCCTGCATCTCGGGAGCCATCATGGGCGCCATCATCTGGCGGCCGATCTCCTGCATGGAGTTCATGACCTCGTCACGGGCCGGCTCGAACGCGTCCTCGTAGTCGCGCATCAGCTGCTCGGCGACGGCCATCTGGGCGTCCTCGAGCGTGAGCTGCTCCTTGAAGAGCGGAATGTCACGGCGCGCAAAGTCGGGCTCGAAGGCGTCGCGGATCTGGTTCTGGATGCCCATGCGGCCCATGCCGCGCATCATTCCGCCGCCACCACCGCCCTGGCCACCGCGGCCACCTTGGCCACCACGACCACCACCGCCGCCCTGGCCCTGGCCCTGACCCTGCGGCGGCCCGCCCTGCTGGGCATGCGCGGACACGGACAGCAGCGATTCCGCCGCAACCACCGCAATCACGGCGAGCGATGCGGTACGGCGGAACGACGAGGAGCGGATAAACAGGTTCATGGATCGGTTCCTGATTCTCGGACTTTGCAGAAACGGGCGCACGCCCGCGAAATGCCAGTTGGACGCCAAACGTTGACCGTGACGATCTATGTCGAGGATTTCAACCAATTTCACGGATACCAGCGATCCCAACGGGGACCTCAGATCATAAATATCAATGGGAAGGGTCACCAGCCCCGCCCCGCCAAGGAAGTTCCCAAGTACATGCTCAACCACCTCCGCCAACTCCGCTCTGCCAGCCTCACGATCGTCGCCACCGTGGCGGCCCTGTCGGCCTCGGCCCCGTCGTTCGCCCGGCAGACCATCGACGGATGGGCACCCGGCACGAAGTTCCAGGTGGACCCGACCTTCAAGGAAGCCCTCAACACCGGTTGCCGGTTCGGCTTCGCGATGGCCATGACGGAGGACTACGCGGTGATCGGCGCGCCCGACGTGCGCCTGGTCGACCTGCGCACCAATTCCGGAAGCAACGGCGCCGGCGCGGCCTTCGTCTTCAAGCGCACCGCAGGCACCAACCAGTGGGCCTTCGTCCAGCGCCTCATCGCACCCACCCGCACCCTGGCGCAGACCGGCTGCAGCGTGGCCATCGACCCGGTCACCAACGACATCGTGGTGGGAGCGTGGGGCTACGACGCGGTGGCGCTCTTCGGCGGCTCCGCGTTCGTCTACCGCAAGGGCGTCGGCGACAGCTGGGGATACGCGAACCCGGGCGGCGGCGCCGGTCCTGCCGGCGTTTCGACGGCAGATCGTTACGGCCCCTTCACGCGGCTGCCCGACCAGGTGCTCGCCCCGTCGGACCTGCAGCAGATCGACCAGTTCGGCTTCAGCGTTGCGGCGCACGATGGCACGGTGGCCGTGGGCTGCCCGCTCTCGGGCACCAGCAACACCGGCGCCATCTACGTGTTCGAGCGCGACGGCGCCGGCACCTACGCGCAGACGCAGAAGATCGAGGACGTGGATGCCGGCGCCAACGACCAGCTCGGCACCAGGCTGTCCCTCCATGGCGACCTCCTCGCCGCGGGCGTGCAGAACAAGAACATCCAGGGCAAGGTCCACGCCGGCAACACGCGCGTCTACGCGCGTGCGGCAGGAACTTCCGCCTGGACCCTGTCGTCGAAGCTCACCGAGGAGATCCCGACCACGAACGCCGGCTTCGGCGCATCCGTGGCGGTCGTCGATGGCGGCGATGCGGCCTGGCTGCTCGTCGGCGCGCCCGCGCGCGACTCGGGCAACTCCGAGCCCGTCACCGGCAACGGCATCGCCTACATGTTCCGCAGCGACGACCACGGCACCACCTGGAGCCTGGACGGAACCCTGGTCCCGCGCTCCGACAACGTCAACAACGCCTTCGGCTACGCGGTGGCGCTCTCGCACACCGATCCGCCGCAGGCGATCGTCGGAGCCCCGGGCTTCGACACCGCCGTCGTCGATCCGAACAACGCGCCCGACCTCCTGCAGGTGGCCAACTCCGGCACCGCGTTCGCGTTCACCCGCGGCGGCGCGGGCGGCACCTGGGCCATCCGCGGCACCGTCGGCAGCACGGGCGACCTGTGGAGCTGGCGCGTCGGTGCCAACTCGAACATCGGCCGCGCGGTCGCGACGGCGCCGTCCACCCTGCTCTACTCGATCGCCGGCGCAGAGACGCCGACCGCGAGCCTGGGCACCAGCTACCCGTTCGTCTTCACCAACGGGCCCATCGGCACCGGCGTCGGCGAGGTGGCGGGGCCGGCCTCGGGCCAGCTCGACGAGAACGGCAACCCCAACGACGGCAGCGCTCCCGGCGACGGCGGCGGCAGCACCGGCGGCAGCGTGAACAACGGCGGCACGCCTTCCACCGGCGACGGCTCCGCATCGCCCGTCTTCCCGCTGACGCCCATCGTCTACAACTGGGGCGTCATCAAGGGCAGCGCCATCACGCTGAAGAACGGCAAGATCTCCATCCTGCAGACCGACGGCAAGCATGCCGGCGTGAAGCCGAAGTACCAGAAGCTCGGCACGCTGCCCGCGGGTGCGCGCTACGTCGGCACCATCGACATGAACGGCGACCGCTCCGGCGACATCGTCTTCGTCGACCGGAACGAGGTGCTGCGCTACTGGAAGCGCGATGCCAACAAGATCCTCTCCACGAACGTGGTCGACGAGCTCCCCACCGGCTTCGACGCGATCGCCGTGGGCGACTACGACGCCGACAGCAAGCCGGATGTCCTGCTCCGCAGCATCCTCGACCCTTCGCTGATCACCATCTGGCACGTCTCCGCCGGCGCACTCACCGGCTCGGACGAGTACGAGCTGCCCGATGGCGAGTGGATCGTCCTGCCCGGCAACTTCCGGAACAAGAACAACAACGACATCCTGCTTCGCGAGCAGGCCACCGGCGAACTGCGCGTGTTCGAGCCCCTCGCGGACAACGAGGACGGCAGCTCGAACTCCGAGACGACGCCCATCACCACGATCAACCCGTCCTTCAAGCTCAAGGCCGTGGCCGACATGAACGGCGACGGGCAGCCCGACCTGGTCTGGCAGGGCAGCGACATCCAGATCGAGCTCATGGACCAGGACAGCAACGGCGACTACGTAAAGCTGTCCCGCCAGCGCGTCGGGTTCGCGTCCGGCACCGTGGTGAACGCGCGCGACTGGAACGACGACGGCCAGGTGGACCTGATGATGCGCCGCGGCAACCGGACGTACTACCAGTACCTCAAGCTGACGAACGGGTTCCTGTACGGCGCGGGCAGCCGCGACCTCGGCAACGCTCCCGGCCCGGTGCAGGACATCGCGCAGCGCTGACGGTCAGATGCCAAGCGCCGACAGCAGGCGCGCGTTCACGGCGCGGCTGTCGAACTCCGACGCCGCGCGCTGACGCGCGGCGATTCCCATGCTGACCACCAGACCGGGGTCTTCCAGGAACTGCTCCATCGCAACCGCAAGCGCCGCCGGCGCGCCGGGCGGCACCAGGATGCCGCTCTCGCCGTCGATGATGGTCTCGCGGCATCCCGCAACCTCGGTGCTGACCACGGCACGTCCCGTGGCCATGGCCTCGAGCACCGCCATCGGCATGCCCTCGCCGTGGCTCGGGAGGACCATCACGCTGCACGCCGAGAGCGCGGGGCGCGGGTCCTCGAGCCTGCCGAGGTCCTGCACGATGCCCGCGCTGACCCAGGCGCGGACTTCCTCCGCGGTGACGCTCGACGGATTCTCGTCGACGAATCCCGCGATGTGGAAGCCGAAGCGCGAGCCATCCTCGCGAAGGGCGCGGAGCGCGCGTGCCGCCTCGACAAAGTCAACCAGTCCCTTGTCGCGCAGGTAGCGGCCGAGGTACAGGAAGTCGACGCGCGCCGGCGGCTCGGTGATGGCCGTGTGCTGGAAGTGCGCGAGGTCGACGCCCGAGCCGGGAATGACGTGCACGCTGCGCACGGCGCCGAGGAGGCCAAGGTGCTGGAAGCGGGTCCGGTCGTCGTTGTTCTGGAACACCACCGTGGTGGCGAGCGGCAGCGCGCGGCGGTAGAGGCGCATGGCCACCAGCGAGAGGATCCTGGCGCGCAGGTCGCTGCTGGTGAAGGCATAGCCCAGGCCGGTGACCATGGCCGCAATGTGCGGCACGCCCGCGCGGCGCGCGGCGGGCACCGCATAGAAGATCGGCTTTGGGTTGTAGGCGATGACCGCGTCAGGGCGTTCCGTCTCCATGAACTTCGCGTAGAAGTTGCGGAGCGCCAGTTCGCCGATGGGATTGGTGCCGCTGCGGTCGAGCGGGGCCTCGACGAGCCGGGCACCCAGGTCACGCAGTCCGGACTCGACGCCGGCACGCGCCTGCGCGGAAGGCGCCGGCACGCAGACCGTGACGCGATGCCCCGCCGCGCGGAGGGAACGCAGCAGCGAACCCCGCAGCTTGACCACCAGGTCGCCGAATCCGCCGATGAGAGCGACATGCGCCATGCACGTGTTCTACCCCACGAGCGGGGCCAACGCGTCCACCAGCGCCGCATGGAGGCGCGGCGGGGCGCAGATGACGCCCTGCGCGGCGGTGAGCCGGCGGCCGGTGGAGAAGTCCATCGGGACGCCGCGCGAATCGGTGACGGTGCACCCGGCCTCCGACGCCACCAGGGCGCCGGCGGCGTGATCCCAGATGCATTCGCGGTACTCGGGAGTGGGGCTCAGGCGGAGGTAGGTGTCCGCGTCACCGCGGGCCACCAACGCATACTTTGCCTGGCTGTCGACGCGGACGGGCTCCACCGGGCCAAGCTGCGCGGCGCGCGACTCAAGCGAGTCCGAGGCGCTGTGGCCCTTCTCGACGCTGCCGGCAAGGCGGATCGGATCGCCGGGATTCCATGGTCGTGCGTTGATCGGCCGCGGCGCCCACGAGTCGAGCGGCGTCTGCACAGCGCCCTGCCCGCGCACTGCGGCTGCCATGACGCCGGCACCCATGCCGGTGCCGGTGGGCGCCAGGCGCAGAAGCCCGAGCACGCCGGCCATCGGCATGCCGTCACGCACCAGCGCGATGGCCACGGCGAACTGCCCGCCGCGCAGGTAGCCCTTGGTGCCGTCGAGCGGGTCGATGGCCCAGAAGGTGCCCGCGCCGCCGGCATCGGACGCCGCGGCGAGCGCCTCGCGTGCGCGGGATGCGTTGCAATCGATGCCCGCGGCGCGCACGGCGGCGGCGACGGTGGCAAGGAGCGAGTCGCCGCCCAGGGAGTCGACCTCCTCCAGGCTTTCCTCGGCGACGATGCGCACGGACGCCCCGAGCATGGCGCGGAGCGTGATGGTGGCTGCCACCTGGCTGGCGATGTCCGCCACGGTGGCCGGACCGGCGGCGCCCTTGTCGATCACCGCACCGGCGGCAAACGACTGCGGATCGCCCAGGAAGGCGATTGCGTCGGCCGCGGCCCGGCCCGCGGCGAGCGCCGCGGCGAGTTCGGTGGTGGGCTGCTGCACGTCAGCGCTTGCGGTAGCGGCCTTCGACGCCGCGCTTGCCGTTGGATTCGAGCGATGCGGCAACCTTCTTGCCGCCGCGGATGTAGCCGAGCACCAGGCGCCGGAAGGCGGAGTTCGCCGCCTTGGGGTCGAGGCCCGCGGCCTTGCAGATCTGCTCCTTGGTGCTCCACGCGGTGGGCAGCGAGGCATTGAGCTTGGCGGTCATCGCGTCGACGTCCGCGCTGGCGGCGCGGATGCGGGGCCGGGCGGCGCCGAAGTGGACGGGCTTGCCGCCGCGGTAATCGTTCCATGCCTCGCGCGCGCTGCCGGCAAGCGCGGTGGTCAGCTCCCGCAGGGAGCCGAGCAGGCCGTTGTGCTCGGCCACGAGCTGGTCATACTTGCTGCGCAGCGTGCGCAGGTCCTTGACCTCGGACGCGAGCGTCCGGATGTCATCGGTGATGTTCTTGGCGGCGTGCTTGGCCGGGCCGCGGTGTGCGAGGGCCTTGGAGGCGGTCTTGGCGGTGCGATGCGTGCCGTGCTTTGCAGAAGTCTTCTTTGCCATAGGAACACCAAACGTACCACAGAGCCGGAGGCAATATGCAGCGATGCGGAAAAATGGAACAACTGGCGGAAGTTTCCCGCCTAGCCAATGTGAATTGCTTGGCGGTTTCACCGACGTGGGGGCTTTGCGGAAAGCGCCCACGCACAGTGCCGCCACAATAATTTCTAATCCCGCGGGCCGGCGCGCCACTTGGCGCGGAACTTCTCCAGCGAGGCCTCCGGCCAGAAGTGCCGGGCACGCGGGTCCTCCACCACCGAGTCGATCCACGCCGGGTTGCGCGCAATGACGCGGTGCACCGCGCGGATCAGGCCGCGGCGCTCGGGGCCGAAGCCGAGGGCATCGTTGGTGTGCTCGATCCTGATGGCCGGCCGCGCGAGGAAATCGCGCAGGAGCGTGTTCTTGCGTTCGTCGGGGAGCTCGGTGCGCAGCACCAGGAGCCGCCACGGACCATGGTCGTAGCGCGTGGCGCCGGACTCGCGGTCGAACGCGTGCGCGAAGGGATCCCAGCCGATGCCGGCGACCATGTCGTGCGAGAGCCAGCCCAGCATCATGTGGCGCGGGAAGGTGCCGAAGAACTCGCGCTCGATCATGTCGAGCGCCGTGGGGCTCTCGATGAATCCCGGCTCCGTGATGCGCTTCTCCAGGCCCGCGGGCCACCAGGTGTGGAACGCGGACATCATGCTGGCCGCCACGGCAATGGGGTCGCGGACGGCCACCACGAAATCCGCCTCGCGCCGCGGCAGGATGATGGCCTGGCGGACTGCCAGGTTGCCGACATGCCCGAAGATCGGCAGCCCCTTCTCGGTGAGCGGCAGACGGCCGCGCGGCGAGACCAGCGGCATCAGGTGCTCGGGGGCGAGCGCGTGCGCCTTCACGGCCGCGGCACGGCTGGAAGCGCGGATGGCATGGTGGATGGAGGTGCTCGACGTGCGGAAGGTGGCGTAGGTGACGGCGGGACGCGCGCCGGCAACCGAGGGCGGCGTTGCGAGCTGCGCGCGCTTGATCGCATAGCGGAGCAGGAAGCTCGGGACGCGGTGCACGGCGGTGAAGCGGCGGGTCTTCATGGCAGGGAAAGTCGGAGACGACGTGCGTCTCAGCGTCGCTTGCGGTCGAGGATCATCAGGTGCTTGGCAAGCGTGCCCATCGCCACCACCAGGCTCAGCTGGAAGCCGCGCCAGCCGTCCAGGAAGGATCGGTGCAGCACGTAGTTGCGGAAGAACGCCCACGACGGGTTGAACGCGAGCTTCGCGAGGCTGGAGCGCGCATGCGGCGCCGACGCGGACATGCGCGCGTAGCGGAGCTGCTTGGTCAGCGCGTCCTCCAGGTCGATCCAGCTCTCGTGCCGGCAGATCCCGGAGAGGCGCGCGGTGGGGCCGTCGACGCGCACCACCTCGTGCACTTCGCGGAACGGCACGCTGCCGGCCCCCTGGCGGAACAGGCGGAGGACGCGGTCGGGCGCGTCGATGCGGACGTAGTCGCCGCCGAACCAGTAGCGGCGGTCGATCCACCATCCCTGCGCGGAACCGGACGTCTGCATGACGCCGCGGATGGAGTCGATGAGGCGGGCGTCCGGGATCTCGTCGCTGTCGAGGAGGAGGACGAACTCCGCGTCGGCGGCCAGGTCGATGGCGTGCTGCTTCTGGCGTGCAAAGCCGAGCCAGTCCTGGTGGAACACCTCGGCGCCCAGCGCGCGGCAGGCATCCTGGGTGCCGTCCATGGAGCCGCTGTCGACCACCACGATCCGGTCGGCGATCTCGCGCATGGCGGCGATGCTGCGCGGCAGCGTGCGGGTGGAGTTCTTGGCGGTGTAGACGACGCAGAGCCTCGGCGGCACGCGCCGTGCCGGCGCCACCGAATCAGCGAGGGGCGCGGGGGCGTTGGCGGCGGCCTTGCGTTCCATTGAGGGCCCGAGAATAGCGCAACGGACGGCAGTGGCGACGTTCGAACGCGGCGCGCAGCAGCGTCTAGGCGCCGATGCGTGCCGCGGCGATCGCGGCCGCCTGCAGCGCGGCCACGCATTCGGCAAGCGATCGCTCGTGCGTGCGCACGACGATCTCCGGTGCCGCCGGCGCCTCGTACGGATCGTCGATCCCCGTGAAGCCCTTGATCTCGCCGGCGCGCGCCTTGGCATAGAGGCCCTTCGGATCGCGCGACTCCGCCACCGCGAGCGGTGCGTCGACATGCACCTCGAGGAACGGGATGCCCACCTCCGCATGGCGCGCGCGGACGCGGTCACGGTCGGCGCGGTACGGGCTGATCATGCCGACGATGGCGACGGCGCCCGCACCGGCGACGAGCAGCGCCGCCTCGCCCGCGCGGCGCACAGCCTCCTGGCGGCCGGCGGCGTCGAAGCCGACGCCCGCGTTCAGGCCGTGGCGCAGGTTGTCGCCGTCGAGGCGGAACGCAAGCGAGCCGGCCTCGAGCAGCGAGCGCTCCAGTTCCACTGCGATGGTGCTCTTGCCGGAGCCGCTGAGGCCCGTGAGCCAGAGGGTGACACCGCGCTGGCGCGCGCATCGGGCGCGCAGGGCTGCGTCCGCGATGCCGGCGTGCCAGCGGACGTTCGGGTCGCGCGTCGGCTCGGGTTGTTCCTGCATGGAGTGCACGGGCGCATCGTACGAGCGCGGCAGGCAGGCCGAACGCGCGTCCGCCGCCGTTGCCCCACCGCTACCATCCTTCCCCACCGTGTCCACCGAATTCACCCATCTTGACGAGCTGGAAGCCGAGAGCATCCAGATCTTCCGCGAGACGGCCGCCGGCTTCGAGCGGCCGGTCCTCATGTACTCGATCGGCAAGGACAGTACGGTGCTCCTGCACCTGGCCATGAAGGCCTTCTGGCCGGCCAAGCCGCCCTTCCCGCTGCTGCACATCGACACCACGTGGAAGTTCCGCGAGATGATCGCGTTCCGAGACGCCACGGCCAAGCGCCTGGGCGTGGAACTGCGGGTGCATACCAACCAGGAGGGCCTTGCCCAGGGCATCAGCCCCGTGGCGAGCGGCAGCAAGGTGCACACCGACGTCATGAAGACGCAGGCGCTCCGGCAGGCGCTCGACATGTGGAAGTTCGACGCGGCCATCGGCGGCGCGCGCCGCGACGAGGAAAAGAGCCGCGCCAAGGAGCGCGTCTTCAGCTTCCGCGACCGGCACCACCGCTGGGACCCGAAGAACCAGCGCCCCGAGCTCTGGAACCTCTTCAACACCCGCGTCAACCAGGGCGAGTCGATCCGCGTCTTCCCGCTCAGCAACTGGACCGAGCTCGACGTGTGGCTCTACATCTGGAAGCACGGGCTTCCGGTGGTGCCGCTCTACCTGGCCAGGCCCCGCCCCGTGGTGGAGCGCGACGGCGCGCTCATCATGGTGGACGACGACCGC
>CAMBSR010000059.1 GCA_945870475.1 Phycisphaera mikurensis NBRC 102666 | reverse complement strand
TGCTGCACGCCGCGGCGCAGCACGGCCGGCGAGCACTCCGCGAGGCCCCAGCCTGCCGGCACCTCGCGCGGCTTCACCACGCCGGTGGCGGCGAGGATCCACAGCTCGTCCGCGAGGCGCCAGCGCGCGATCAGGTTGAACTTGGTCTGCCCGTGGAGGCGCTCCTCCAGCTTCGCCAGCTGCCGCAGCACGCGGCGGTAGGGAAGGAGGCGGCTCTTCTCGAAGTCCCAGCTGGCGCTCTCCTCGAAGAGGGCGCCTTCCGCTCGGCGCAGGTGCGGCTCGTGCACCGGGATCAGGTCGCGCTCGATCTCGGCCTTGCGCCCGAGCAGCCGCTCGCGCTCGGCGAGCAGGTCGTCGACGCGCAGGTCGTCGCGCAGGAAGTCCGCGCGCGAGGCCTTGCATTCGACCACCACCGTCCGCGGCGCGCGGTGCGCGTCACCCGCGCGTTCGGCGGCGAAGATGCTGGTGTGCGAGGCCGGATCCGCGCCCAGGCGCCAGTCGTGTTCCGCCCAGCCCGCGGCGTCCACGCGGAAGCGCGCAATGGGGCAGGGCACCTCGTGCGCCACCGCCCGGCAGCCCATCGAGAGCAGCCAGGCCGATGCCAGTTCCTTCAGTCCGAGGTGTTCGCGCGTTTCCACGGTGCCGCCCGCGCCGTCAGGCGGAGTCTCGGCCCATCACGCGGTGCATCTCGCGCTCGCCGCGGCCGCGCAGCGGGTAGTCCTTGCGGAGCGGGTGCCCCGGGAAGTCCTTCCACATGAGGATGCGGCGCAGGTCGGGGTGACCCTTGAAGCGGATGCCGTACATGTCGAAGACCTCGCGCTCGAGCCACTCGGCGGTGGGCCACACGTCGGTGACGGTGTCCACCACGAGCTCCGGGTCGGGCTCGGTGCCGGCGGTGTCGACGGAGGGCTCGAGCCACACCTTGAGGCGCAGGCGCGAGTCCTTGGAGTGGCTAGCCAGGTTGTAGACCACCCCGAAGCGGGCGGGCTGCTTGGCCGGGTAGTTCAGGTAGTCCACCGCGGTGACGTCGGTGCAGAACTCGTACGCGCACTGCGGGTCGTCGCGCAGGTGGCGGCACACGTCCTTCAGGCGCTCCTTGGGCACGATCACGGTGGTCTGCCCGCGGAACTCGGCCGCAAGGAACTTGACGTCCGGGAAGGCGGCCTTGAGGACGGGGAGCGTCGGATGGTCGAGCTTCATGGGAGGCAAAGTGTAGCGCGGTGGGCCTACCGCGGCCCTTCGCACCGGGCGAAGAGCTCCAGCCACTCCTGCGGCGAGAGCGTCTCGGGCCGGCGCACCGGGTCGAAGCCCGCCGCGGCCACTGCGTCGCGCCCGAGGATCGCGCCGAGCTGCTTGCGGCGCTGCCCGAAGACGCGCATCACGAACGCGGAGAACGGCGCCCACGGATCCACCGGGCGCGCGCCGGCGCGCGGGCGCACGGCGAGCATGGCGCTCGTCACCTTGGGCGCGGGCCAGAAGCAGCCGGGCGGCAGCACGGCCACCTGCTCCACGTCTGCGAGGAGCGACATGGTGACGCTGATGGGTCCGTAGGCATCGTCCCCAGCCTTCGCCATCAACCGATCGCCCACCTCGCGCTGGATGGTGACGAACTGCCCGCGGCACTCCGGATGTCGCTCAAGCAGCGTCGCCATCAGCGGCGTGGCCGCCTGGTACGGGAGGTTGGCCACCAGGACGAACGGCCGCCCGCCGAGCGCCTCCAGGGCCTTCGCGCCAAGCGCGTGCTTGCCGTCGAGGCAGTCCGCCTCGACGAGCGTCACCTTGCCCGGTGCCGCGCCCATGCGGTGCGCGTTGCGGCCGCGCACGATCTCCGCCATGTCGCGGTCGAGCTCGCAGGCCACCACCTCGCAGCCGGCGTCCATGAGCGTCTCGGTGAGCGTGCCGGTGCCGGGGCCCACCTCGAGCACCAGTTCGCCGGGCTGCACGTTGGCCGCCGAAAGCAGCTTTCGCAGCTGGTTGTGGTCGTGCAGGAAGTTCTGGCCGAACTTGTGCTTCGGCCGGATCCCGCGTGCCGCCAGTTCCTCGCGGATCTCGGTCAGCGTCTGCGGCATCAGCGCGCGGTCGCCTCGGCGCGCGTCTCGCGCAGCACCGTCACCTTGATCTCGCCGGGGAAGGTCATTTCCTGCTCCACCTGCTTGGCGATCTCCTGCGCGATCTTGAACGCGTACGCGTCGTCGGCCTTCTTGGCGTCGACCACCACGCGGACCTCGCGGCCGGCCTGGATGGCGTAGGCCTCGTCCACGAACTGGTGCTGCCGCGCGATGCCCTCGAGCTGCTGCAGGCGCTTGACGTACATCTCCATGCTCTCGCGGCGCGCGCCGGGGCGGGCGCCGCTGATGGCGTCGGCCGCCATGACGATGGGCGTGTACGGCGTGGTGGACGGGATGTCGCCGTGGTGGCCGGCCACCGCGTTGAGGACGGCCTCGCTCTTCTCGCCGTGCTTGCGGAGGAACTCGAGGCCGATCGCGGGGTGGCCGCCCTCCATCTCGTGGTCCATGGCCTTGCCGATGTCGTGCAGGAAGCCCGCGCGGCGCGCGACGTTGCCGTCGAGGCCGAGCTCGTCGGCGATCATCTGGCAGAGAAACGCCACTTCCACCGAGTGCCGCAGCACGTTCTGCCCGTAGCTGGTGCGGAACGCGAGCTTGCCCATCGCCTCCACCACCTTGGGGTGCAGGCCGCGGATGTTGGTCTCCAGGATGGCCGCCTGGCCGTCCTTCTGGATGCGCTCGTTGATGTCGCGCGTGACCTGGCTCACCAGTTCCTCGATGCGCGTCGGGTGGATGCGGCCGTCCGCCACCAGCCGCTGCAGCGTCTCGGCGGCGATCGCCTGGCGCACCTTGTCGAAGCAGCTGACGCTGATGATGCCCGGCGTGTCGTCCACCAGGATGTCGGCGCCGGTGGCGCGCTCGATGGTGCGGATGTTGCGCCCCTCGCGGCCGATGATGCGGCCCTTCACGTCGTCGCTCGGGATCTTGATGCTGCGGACGGTGGTCTCGCTCACGTTCTCCGACGCGTAGCGCTGGATGGCAAGGAGCGTGATCTGCCGCGCCTTCTCGCGGGCGTCGCGCTCGGCGTCCTCGACGATCTTCTGCGCAAGGACGGCGGCGTCGTGGTCGGACTGGCGGCGGACCTCGTCCATGTAGAGCTCGCGGGCCTCGTCCATGGTCATGCCGGCCACCTTCTCCAGGCGCTCGCGCAGCTGGAGGCGGTCGGCCTCGAGCCCGGCCTGCAGCTCGCCGGCCCGCTTCTCGAGCTCGGCGAGGCGCTGCTCGCGGCTCTCCATCTTCTGCTCGCGCTGGCCGATCTGCTCGAGCTTGCGGTCGAGGGTCTCCTCGCGCTTCTCGGCGCGGGCCTGGGCGGCCTTGACCTCGGAGAGGGCCGACTGCATCTCGCGGTCGAGGGCCTGGCGGCGCTCGGTGGCGGCCTTCTCGGCCTGGAGCTCGATGGTCTTGGCCCGCGCCTCGGCCTGGGCCTTGGCGGCGGCCACCACGCGTTCGGCCTCCTGGGTGGCCTTGGCCATCGACCGGGTGGAGAAGCGCTTCACCAGGCCCCACATGACGCCGGCACCCAGCGCGGGGCCGAGCAGGACGATCAGGATGAAGAGCCAGACTTCGATCTGCATGACAACCTCCTCGACGTGAACGACGAGGTGCGCCAGACGCATCCGCCCCGACCCGCGGCAACGCCGCGTGGGACCACGAAATGACGATGGACCAAGACCCTCACCACGCCTGCAGGCGCGCAGCGATCAGCGGATGTTCATGGAATGCTTCGCACGAGGCGGGATGGCACGCGGTGGAACCTTGCTGGGTTGAACCAACGGGGGGTCGAGATGCACGGTCAGATCTATCAACCGGGTCCGTGGCCCATGCCTCGGTCGGTTGCCTTGGAGCGCTGCGTTGGCACGCAAGCACTCCTCGGGTGGTCGGCCGGGACGACCACGAGGGCCGCACTCCGCCGGATGAAACCCGCCGCAGGGCGGTCGGGTGGAAGGTTGAATTATCGCGCGGCGGGTGGCCGGGGTCAATCCGGCAGTCGCACGATTGGGGGACCCGGGAGCCGATATCTGAAGCGTGGCGCCGGTTCGCGGGAGCTGCGGGGGCCCGGGGTGGGGCGGTGGGTGCCGGGCCGCGCGCGCCTGGCACGCGCGCCGTGCGGCTCACGCCGTGCCGGCGAGCTTGCGCACCGTGAACATGAAGGTCTTCTGCATGGAGCCGTGCATGGCCCAGACCACGCCGGCGCCCAGGGCCCCGGCAGCCACCGCGCCGATGGCGAGCGCCACGCGGAACGTGCCAAGCCCCTGCTGCAGCGTGTCGTCGGCCACCGATTCCGGCGTGATGACGGCGGCCAGCAGGTTGACGGGCGTGAGCGCGTTCATGAAGGCACCGACGCCGGGAATGCTGCGCCCGGCCGCCATGCCGCAGAGGCCGAGCACCAGCGCCGTGACGCCGGTGGCGAACACCGCGCCGACCGCGCTCCCGATGGTGCCCTTGCTCTTGATGGACCACTGCAGGCCCACCATCACCGCGAAGGCCGTGAAGGCGAGCATCACCAGCGGATACTCGAGCGCGCCCTCCGGCAGCATCGCCGGTACGGCCACGGTGGCGGTGCCCGAGGCAGCCTGCACGGTGATGCCGCCCGGCACGCCCATGCCCTTCGCCAGCACGTAGACGGCCGATGCCAGGAGCGTACCCGCCGGCACCGCAAGCATCGGTGCCAGGAACTGGATGATGCCGCGCAGCTTGCCGGCGATGTACGGGCCGGGCTGGATGGGCGTGGTGAGGATGATGTCGAGCGAGCCGTCCTCGCGCTCGCGGCTCACGGCGGTGGCGCTCATGTTGAGCGCGGTGAGGATGATCACCACCGACTCCGCCGCCACCACCGTCTGCAGCGCGGTGCGGAAGCCGTCGAGGCTCAGCGCGCCGGTGCGGTGCAGGATGGGCAGCATGATGCCGCCCAGGATGCCCACCACCACGAAGCCCCAGCGGCCCACGAGCGCCATCAGGCTGGTGCCGCGCAGCTGGCTCTCGCGCCAGGCAATGGGGTTGTGGCCCACGCGCATGGCAGTGCGGCCCTCGGCCTTCGCGGCCTGCGTCATGCGCCGCCACCACGGCGTGCTGACGGTCCGGGCACCCAGCGCGCGCACGCTGAAGGCGCTGGCCACCATCAGCGCAAGCGAGGTCATGATGGTGAGCAGGCAGTAGGTGCGTGCCGGATGCAGCATCCACGCGGACACCGCCCAGCCCGGCTGCTCGATGGCGGGAGCCGCGTAGGTTGACGGCATCAGGAGCGACTCGAGCGCCAGGAACGGGTTGATCGGCGTGAACACCGTGGTGGTGCGCGCGATGCTGCCCGCGCTCACCGGCGCACGGAGCGCACCGTCGGCCGCCCAGGTGGCGAACAGGTAGATCACCACGGTGCTGTAGAAGACGAAGACGCTGCGCTTGCCCGCGCTGCGCGTGATGCTGAGCGCCACCGCCACCGCGCCCACGGCGAGCGCGGTGCAGGCGCTGATCATGAAGCTTCCCCAGACCGCGGTGGGCGGGACGCCCCCGAAGAACTGCGTGCTCATCATGAGGGGCAGCGCGCCCACCAGGAGCGCCAGCACGAAGAAGAGCCGCCCCATCAGGTTGCCGAGCACGATCTGCACGCGGTTGAGCGGCGTGGTCAGCAGGATCTCCCACGTCTGCGGGTTCGCCTCCTGCGCGATGGCGCCGGCCATGAAGAGCGGCGTGAGCACGCAGATGAGGGTCACCTCCACGAACGAGAGCGCGGTGAACGCGGTGGCGCCGCGCTGCGCCAGTTCGCGCAGCGAGGAGCTCTGCCCGACCATGCCGAAGAGCATCGCCACCATGAGGAGCGCCAGGAACCCGCTGCGGATCCACAGGTGCCTCGTGCGCCGGGAACCGTTGGCGACGATGCGCAGGATGATGGGGTTGGTGGGCCCGAGGTCGGACGCCCAGCGCGCAAGCGGCATGCGCGCATCGTAGGAACAACGCGGCCCGCGCCGGGATGGCGCGGGCCGCGGGATGGTTGCTTCACGGATTGCCGACCCAGCGGGCGGTCAGCGGAGGATCAGACCGGGCCCCAGCTTCCCAGGAGCTGCCCGAGGTCCGCACCGTTGGTGGTGCCGTCCTGGTTGATGTCGGTGATGCCGGGCAGGCCCCAGCCACCGAGCATGAACCCAAGGTCGGCGCCGTCGACCACGCCGTTGCCGTTCAGGTCGGCGGGGTTCGCGGACACCAGGATCAGGGCCGTCGTGTCCATGCTGACGGGCGCGCTCTTGCCGAACGTCACCCACAGGTCGTACGCGGTCTGGCCCGCGGGGTCGGACGTGGCGTCCCGGAGGAACTCCATGTACTCGCGGCTCGAGGTCTGGTAGTACAGCGTGACCACGGCCTTCTTGGCGCCCTCGGGGATGGCGTAGACGGTGTCGTCCCAGTACTGGCCGTCGTCATAGGAGTAATTGACGGGTGCGCAGCCGTCCGCGGCGAATGCGGCGTTGGTGAAGCCGCGCGGCGGGATGCGGTTGTCCTTGAACTTGGTGTTGGCGAGCGTCAGGTGGAAGCTCTCGCCGGCAAGGAGGCCGGTGGCCGCGGCCACGGCGGCGTCGATCCCGTGCTTGGCCTCGTAGACCTTGGTGTCGGCGGTCACCAGGTCGGCGCTCGCCACGTCGTACGCGCCGCGCTCGGCCACCAGGGCGTTGGTGGCGTCGATGAACCGCACGTTCACCCACATGCGGCGACCTTCGGGGTAGCCGCTCGGAAGCTTGTGCGCGCTCTGGTTGGTGACGCGGACCGTGATGCTGTTGCCGGCCTGCGTCACCTGCATGTCGCTGGCGTCGCGGAGCATCTGGACGTTGCGGGCCTTGGAGGCCTGGATGCGCTCCGGCGTCAGGCCGATGCTCTCGGCGTCGTAGCCCGCCTGGAAGGCGATGGCATCGATCACCCAGGTGTTCGAGCCGGCGAACGAATGCTGCGGCATGTTCTGGCGGGTGAACCACGGATCGCCGGAATCCCAGAAGACGCAGCCGCCGCCCACCTGGTCGGGCATGTGGCAGTCCTGGCAGGACTTCATGGGGCCCTGCAGGTTGCCGCCGAAGCGGCCGTCCGCGAACGTCACGCCCTCGGTGGCGAAGGTGCTGTTCTTCCACTCGCTGTAGGTGCGCTGCTCGGGGAACATGTCCGCGGGCTGCTGCGTGGGGTGCGGCGTGTTGAGCGTGTTGAGCTGGTACTGGCCGTTGCCGTTCTTGGTGAAGACCGGGTTGGAGACGTCGTGGCAGGTGCCGCAGAACTCGCTCTTGGAATGGAACGGGCTCGTGATGAGCCACACCTTCTCGCCCGCGAGCGACTGGCCGTGGAAGTTCACCGGAATATCGCTGAACGGTCCGCGACGGACGTCGCGCGGGTCGATCACGTATCGCGCGTTGCCATGTCCCTGCGGGATGAGGCCGGCGGCGGCGAGCGGAGAGAGCACCTCGGGATCGGGCGTCGGGTCCTGGTTCGGCGCGTCGTAGCCCACGGCGCTGTCGCTGCCGAGCTCCGGGTTCACGGCGCGGTGGCAGAAGTGGCAGTTGATGCCGTCCCAGTCCTCGTAGGTGAACTCCGCGGTGGTGCCGGTGGCGCTGCGGCCGCCGAGCCAGGCGCCCGGTGCGTGGCATCGGATGCAGTACTCGCCGCCGAGGTTCGCGTCCTGGTTGGCGATGGCAAGCGCCGCGTGCCAGACGGGATCGCGGGCCGACTGTCCCATCATGCTCGACACCCACGTATCGAACGGCGCGAACGTCGGGCTGTAGTCCGAGTGGCAGAAGGTGCAGTTGGTGCTCGGGATGGTCTCGGCGAAGGTCTGCGGATCGCTGCTCGGCTGCGTGCCCGGCTGGAAGAAGTCCTGGGCGGTGGTCGGGAGCTGCGTCTGTCCCGGAGGCCCGCCCATGAAGGCACCCACGGATGTTGCGAAGGCTGCCGCGGCGAGCGCGACGAATCCCGCGGTGGTGATTGCGCGGCGTTGCGGGCGCCGGCGTGTGTCGGTGGAGGTGTTCATGGGTGTATGAGGTTTACTTCGGTCGGCGTGTGCAGGGAATGCAATGCAATTGCCCGGCTCCGTGCGGGAGCGGGTTCCATCCGATACGCCCAATGGTGGACGGAAGGATCGGTCCAGTCAAGCCGGATTATGGTTGATCGGGGACGAAACTCGCGGGGAGGGGACGCCCAGGAGAGCTTTGCCCGCCTCGGTCACACCGGAGTGCCCGATAACGCAAGAACAGGATCGATTCAGGCGCCCGTGCCGCCGGTCGCGCGCACCTTCTGGAGGAGGCCCGCGGTGTTCACCACGGCCTGGAAGGTGGTGTCGAGGTGCGCTTCGGCGATGCCCTTCGGCGGAGCACCCTTCATCTTGGTCAGGCCCTCGAGCGACGGCGCGATGCTCGCGAGCAGCTTGGTGCGCGCGGAGGCGGCGATGCCGGAGAGCTGGTTGCGGACCGCCAGGAGCGCGCGCTGCAACGCATTCACGAGCTGCGGCTGCGAGCCGTCGGTGACGCGCGAGGAGAGGTCGTTGATGGTGCCGGCGAGCGTGCCGGCGATCGCGTCGGCCTGTGCCGCGGGAAGGCCTTCCTCGCGGAGCATCTGCACGATGGCGTCCACCTCGTGGGCGGCGACGATCCAGTCCGTCTCCTTGCGGCAGGTGGCGGCCAGGCGCTTGGCGATCGCGTCGAACTGCGGGCCCGAGAGCGGGGCGTCGGCGACGGCCTTCGGCAATTGCGCGGATGCCGAGATGCGGACGGCGATGTTCTTCTGGGTGTCGGGGTCGAGGCTGTCCTGCAGGAAATCCACGGATTCCGCGGTGGCCAGGAAGCGCGCCATGATGAACGCGTTGGTGGCGCGGAGCGAGTCGTCGCCCTCGGTGAACTTCTTGAAGCCCTTGACGAACTCCACGCCGTAGTCGTGGCGGAAGCCGACGGCGGTGGTGGGCTTCTTGAGGACCGCGAGGAAGTCGTTGCGGATCTGGACCACTTCCGCCGGATCTGCGTCGGCGAACTGCTGCGCCTGCTTCTCGACGAACTGGGCGACCGTCTTGCGCTGCTCGGCCGTGAGGGCCTGCTTCGCGGCCACGATGTCGACGGGCAGGGTGTTGGCCTGGGCCGCCGCCGGTCGCGCGCTCCACGCCGCTGCCGAAACCACGAGGGCAACTCCCCAGGCGGCAAGGGTGCGGGTGGCGGTGCGGGACTTCGCGGGCTTCGGGTGCATCAAGGGATCGCTTTCGGGCCGTGGCGGCGTTCGGGAATCAGGAAACGCTACCCCGGTCCTGAAATCCGTGTCAATGGAGGACCAGCTCAACGCGCAGCATCCGCGACCGGCACCCCGGCGGTTGCGGGTTCGGCCGCAGGTGCCGGAAGGGGCTGGGGCGCGGTGGCCGGTGCCTCGCCGGGGTTTGCAAGAAGTGAGCGGATTCGACCCATCAACCGCTGTTCATATGGGACATCCCGGCCGATCGGGGTCCAGTCGGTGGGAATGCGGGTGGAGTCGTCATCCTTGGCCTGGGCCTTGGTGGGATCGGTGGCCACGGTGGACTCGCCGAGGGTCCAGTGACCGATGCGGCGGTTGGCCACGAATCCGCGATCCACGTACACCCAGGCGCGCATCTCGATCGATCCGTCGTGGTGCAGGAGGTCGAACCGCGCCTGCGCCCGGTCGCTGCCTGCCACCGGCGGGCCGTCGGAGCGGGTGCCCATCGGCGGCGGCTCCATCGCGAAGGAATCCGGCACGAACTCGAAGCGCGCGCGGCGGCGCTCGAAGTTGACGGTGTGCGCGACCATGTCGTCGAACCCGGCGTTGTCCGTGCGCCACGGTTCCACCAGCGAGCCGGCCGTGCGCGGCAGGGTCTCGATGACGCCCAGCTCGCGGTCGACCACCACGGGCTGCATCCCCTCCGCCCGCGCGGCCTCAAGGGCGGCGTCGAAGACGCGGCCGTAGTCGGCGTGCGTCATCGCCAGGACGGGCGCCACGGGTTCGGCGGCACACCCGGCCAGCCACTGGCAGCAGCAGAGGAGCGTCAGGATGGCGGGCAGGCGGCGCACGGGCCGAAGTCTACGGAACCCGCTGCTTTCGCGCCGCGCACCGCGCGATGCCGATCTATACAGACGCCATGAAGCTGGCCCTGCCCGCCATCCTGCTTGCCGTCCTCGTGCTGCTGCTCTCCAGCTTCGACGCCGCGGGGCCGCGCGCCGACTTCACGATGGTGCAGCCGAACGACTTCCACACGCTCGACCCGCAGCGCATGACGTACCAGCACGACATCCGCCTCGCGCGGGCCATCCACGAGACGCTCGTGATCATGGACCCGGAGCGCGGCGGCGCGCTGCCCGGCACCGCCGATCGCTGGGAGATGTCGCCTGATGGCCTGACGTGGACATTCCACCTGCGCCCGCATGCGCGCTGGTCGAACGGCGACCCGGTGGTCGCGCAGGACTTCATCGATGCGTGGCGGCGGGCGATGCTGCCGGACTTCGCCTCCAACTACGCGGGATTCGTGGAGGAGATCGCCGGTGCGAAGCAGCTCGGCGCCTTCCGGCAGGGGCAGCTGAAGGCATTCGCCGCGCTGCCCGGCGCCGACCGCACCGAGGAGCGTGCGCGGCAGCTGTGGGACGAGATGCTCGCCAGGTCGGACGAACTCGTCTCGATGCGCGCGCCCGACGACCGCACCATCGTG
>CAMBSR010000058.1 GCA_945870475.1 Phycisphaera mikurensis NBRC 102666 | reverse complement strand
GCCGGTCTCCTCTGGTACGGCGGCTCGCAGGTCATCGCAGGCAGAATCACCACCGGCGAACTCATCATGTTCCTCACGTACCTCGTGATGCTGCTGGCGCCCATCGAGAGCCTGGCGCAGAGCGCCACCGGCCTGCAGACGCACCTGGCAGGCCTCGACCGCACCCTCGACTTCCTGGCGGAACCCGCAGAGATGCCCGACCGCCCCGGCGCCATGCGTCTCGAACGCGCGCAGGTGCGCGGCGCCATGGAGCTCCGCGACGTCTCGTACCACTATCCGGGCCGTCCGCAGGGCGTCCTGGGCGGCGTCACCTTCAGCACCCGCCCCGGCGAGATGACCGCCTTCGTCGGCGCCAGCGGCGCGGGCAAGACCACGCTCTGCAACCTGATCGCCCGGTTCTTCGAGCCAACCTCCGGCACCATCACCATCGATGGTCGCGACCTGCGCGACATCGAGCTCGCCTCGTTCCGCCGGATCCTGGGCATCGTGGAGCAGGACGTCTTCCTCTTCGACGGCACCGTGGCCGACAACATCCGCTACGCCGACCCCGGCGCGCCGCAGGATCGCGTCGAATGGGCTGCCCGCGCCGCCAACGCGCACGGGTTCATCGAGGCCATGCCCGAGGGCTACGAGACCACCATCGGCGAGCGTGGCGTGCGCCTCTCCGGCGGGCAGCGCCAGCGGATCGCCATCGCGCGCGCCCTCCTCGCCGACCCGCGGATCCTCATCCTCGACGAGGCCACCAGCAACCTCGACACCGACAGCGAACGTGCCATTCAGGAAGCGCTGCAGTCGCTGATGCGCGGGCGCACCAGCTTCGTGATCGCGCACCGCCTCTCCACGATCATGCATGCCGACCGCATCGTGGTGCTGAAGGACGGCCGGATCGCCGAGATGGGAACCCACAGCGAGCTCATGGAGCGGAGCGGGATCTACCAGCAGATGGTGCTTGTCCAGACCGCGCCGCCCGCGGTGCCCGCGGCGCCCGTCAGCCGGCCGTCCGGCCACGCCAGGCACGGCGCTTCGTGAGGTGAAGCCACCAGCTCCGCCACTGGATGGACAGGAGGAGCGCGATGGTCACCGGGTGCAGCGCCACGCATTCCCACGGCTGCGCAAACCGCCGCGCCAGGAGCGTGCGCTGCACGAGCTGCGCGCCGATGGCGAACGAGGCAAGCACCGTGGGACCCAGCGGCATCGACGCCGTCCCCTGCGCCAGCATCACCGGCAGCCAGATCCACGGCAGCAGGATGCCGATCGCCTCCAGCACCGTGAACACCACCAGGACCACGGGTGAGCCAAGGCCCTCGTAGGCGTTCTTCGTGAAGCCGCGCCAGGTCTCGCCCGCACTGCGATACATGCGGCAGCTCACCGAGTCGCTGCCGTCGTAGAGGTCGGTGTGGAAGCCGGCACGACGCACGTTGCGCGGCAGCTTGATGCCGTCGTGCATGCTGTCGCGGAACGCGGCGTGCCCGCCCGCGGCGAGCCATGCATCGCGCCGCACCAGGAGGAACTGGCCGCAGCCGGCGCTCGTTGCCGGATCGTTGGTGGTGCGCATGCGCGGCATGGGCAGCCAGCTGAAGAGCATCCAGTGAATCATCGGCACCACCAGCCGCTCGAGGAGCGTGCCGGTTTCCTCGCGGGGAACGGTGCTCAGGAGCGCAGCATCCAGCCGCACCGCCTCCGCGAGCGCGCGCGCAAAGCAGTCCGGCGTGAAGCGAACGTCGGCATCCGTGAAGAGGAGCCATTGCCCCCGCGCCGCCTGCCCCATCCGCTCGCAGCCCCATTGCTTGCCGTTCCAGCCGGCGGGCAGCGGTTCCGTGGTCACCGCGCGCACGCGCGCGTCCTCGCCGCGAAGCGCCGCCAGGATGGCGGGCGTGCGGTCGGTGCTCTGGTCGTCGTACACCAGCACCTCGAGCGGCACGTCTGCGTTCGCGAGGGCCCCGCGAACCACCGCCTCCACGTTGCGTTCCTCGTTGCGTGCGGGGATGCAGACCGTGAGCACGGGGCCGGCATCGGGCGCGCCCATCGAGGCACCGCCGGCCGCGCGCGGCGCGGTGCGACGGTAGACACCGAGGTTCACCACGGTCATCACGAGCGCCACGGCACTCACGAACGCCGAGAACGCCGGCAGCCACTGGAGCACCACCATCCACCACGACGTTTCCGCGGTCATTGCGCTCCCTTGGCGCGATGCGCCGTCTCGATGGAGGTCCGGCGCCCAGTCAGGCGCAGGAACGCGTCGTACACCGGATGGATCTGCCCCGCTCCGCCGCCGGAGATGGCCTCGAACGCCGCGGGATCGCGGCCCTGCACCAGGAGCGCCAGCGCCGATGCGTTCGCATTCATCGCAGACTCGATCGCCTCCTGCCACGCGCGCACGTCATCGGCCACGGCGGGCGCAGCCACGCGAACGGCGCGCATGAAGACCTCGGGTCGCTGGTCCGTCCAGAACGCGTACTCGATCGCCACCAGCAGCACCTGCGCCTCCGGATGCCGCGCCGCCACCATCGCCGCGCCGGGGCGGATCGCCACCGGCCGCCGCGGATCGACGAACTCGCCCTGCGGCGTCATCATCAGCACCGCGCGCGGCGCCGCGGCGAATCGCTCGCCCACGTAGCGCACGAACGGCCGCAGCCCCGTGGCCGCGTCCGGGTCCACGCCGAACACCCCCAGCTTGCTGAAGAACCGGAACTTGGCCAGCTGCGTGGCATCCATCGGGCTCATCGACGGGCGGTCGGCGAACCAGCGGTCGTGCGCCAGGAAGCCGACCAGCGGATCCCACCACGACTGGTGGTTGCAGAGCACCACGATCGGACCCTGGTGCGCTGCGGCGGCCTCGAATATCGCGCGCGTGCCGGACGCCAGGCGCACCGCATGGAAGCGCTTCGCAAAGTGCCCCCGCAGCCATCGCGAGAATCCCTTGCGGAACCAAGCGCGCTCGTCGCCGGGCACCAGTTCGCTCACGCCGTCTGCCACGCGGCCCCTCCGCCGACGTGGCCCTTCAGGAGCCGCGACCCGGTGTCGACGCCGAAGCCCGGCGCGCCATGGCTCGTGCGCGCCACGCCCAGGTCCTCGCACACCGCATCGGCGGCAGTGACGCCGCTCATCAGCACCATCGGGACGCCCGGGCCGGGATTCGCGCTGCCACCGGCCAGGTACAGGTTGCGGTAGATGCGGCTGCGGTTGCGCGGCTTGAAGCCGCCCTTCAGCTTGCCATGGCTTGCCAGTCCGTAGATCGCACCGCCCTCGGCGTTGTACCAGCGCTCGATGCCCTGCGGCGTGAGGTGACGCTCGACCACGATGTGCTGCTCGAGGTCGGGCATGCCGAAGCGCTTGAGCTTCTCGATCACCGTGCCGCGGTACGCCTCCATCATGCCGCCCGGGCCTTCCCAGCGCTGGCCGGGGCGGAGGTACGGCGTATGGATCAGCGCGTAGAGCGCCTCGCCGCCGGCGGGCGCCTGCGTCGGGTCGGTGCGGCTCGGCACGCAGAGGTAGACGGTGGGATCGCGCGCCGGGATGCCCTGGCGGTAGATGTCGTCGAACTCCTCGTGGCTGTCCTTGGAGAACAGGAAGTCGTGGTGCAGCAGGTGGTCGTACTGGCGATCGAGGCCCAGGTAGAGCACCACGCCGCTGCACGCGGGCGTGTAGTCGCCGCCGATCCGGCGCTGCTCCGCGATGCCCTCCTGCGAACCGTCCAGGTCGCGGTACGTCCGCTGCACGTCGCAGTTGGAGACCACCACGTCCGCCGTGATCGTGCGGCCGTCCTCGAGCTCCACGCCCGTCACGCGCTTGCCATCGGTGAGGAGGCGCCGGACGCCGGTACCCGTGATGATCTCGGCGCGTTCCTCGCGCAGGATGCGTTCCATCGAGCGCGCCACCATGCGGGTACCGCCCATGGCGTACCAGCAGCCGTCGTCCACCTGCGCCGCGGCGATCAGCGTCAGGATCGCCGGCGAGAGGAACGGGCTCGAACCGACGTACTGCAGGAAGTGCTCGGCAAGCTGCTTCAGGTGCGGCTCGTCGATGTGCTTGTCGATGGTCCCGCCCACCGTGGAGTGCATGCGCATGGCAAACACGTCCTTCAGCAGGCCCGGCTCGCTGGTGGGCGGCTTGCGCATCAGGTCCATGACGCCGCCGAGGTCCTTGAAGAAGAACACCTTGCCGCTCAGCCGGAACATGCGGCGGCTGTAATCCACGAAGCTCTTCCAGCCGGCACCGGCGCCCGAACCCGGGAACTGCCGATCCATGGCCGCGGCCATCTCCTCGGGCTTCTCCAGGAGGTCGATGACCGTGCCGTCCTCGTACATGCAGCGCCACTGCGGATCGAGGCGCACCAGGTCCAGGTAGTCCGACACGTTGCGGCCGGTCCGCTGGATGATGCCGCGCACCACGTTGGGCATGGTGAGGATGGTCGGGCCCATGTCGAAGGTGAAGCCCTTCTCCGTGAGCACGTTCATCTTGCCGCCCAGGTGCTGGTTGCGCTCCACCAGGGTGACCTGCACGCCACGACCGGCGAGTTCGGTAGCTGCGGCGAGTCCGGCGAGTCCTCCGCCGATGACGATTGCGGTGCGTTGCATGGTGGGTGTCCTGGGTATCGGTGAAGGGTGTCGGTGTTCAGTATCGGTGTTCGGGGTTCGCGGAGGCCAGCGGCATCACGCACGGCCCGGCGCATGCACGCCGCCCGGGGCGGCGGCCGGGGTCGCGACGGCATCGCGGCCACCGAAGGCCAGCCGGCGCAGCCAACGCTTGCCGCGGGCGTCGGGCTCGTCGAGGGGCGTGCGAATCCGCGCGGACGTGCTCGAGCAGGTCACCTCGCGGCTCAGCGCCCGCAGCCCTGCCTCGCCGCGGCTGGCGCCCCATCCGCTCGGGCCACGTCCTTCGATGGAGATGCCCGGATGCGCGGTCGGCAGCACCGTGTCGTTGATGGTCACGAGGTTCGAGCCAAGCGCCGCCACGAGCGATGGATCGCCAAGCACCCGGTCCGGCTGTGCCGTGTAGACGCTGGTTGCCAGGTGCTGCCCGCAGTCGCGATGCACCGCCAGCGCGTCCGCCATGTTCGCCACGGGAAGGACGGCAAGCACCGGGCCGAAATGGTCGCCCGCCACCAGCTGCGCATCGCGTGCGCATCCGGCAACGCACAGCGGGCGCATCACGCCGCGCTCGGCCTGTTCCACCACGCCGCCCAGGCTGCTTCCGCCAGACCGCATGGCATCCCGCACCAGTTCCACGCAGCGATCGGCCATGCCGGCGTCGGCCAGCCGCACGGGCTTCGCGGCTGCAACCAGCGGGCGCAGTGCATCCAGGAACCGGGCATAGGCGCCCTGCTCCACCAGCGCGCGGCGCGGCGCCATGCACGTCTGCCCGGCGTTCATCGTCACCGCGAACCAGATCGATCGGGCGGCAAGCGCCACGTCGGCATCGGCCAGCACGAAGGCGCTGTCGCGGCCGGAGAGTTCAAGCGTCGTGGGCGTCAGCGTCCGCGCGCAGGCCGCGGCAATCTCGCGCCCGACGGCGGTGGAGCCGGTGAACACCACGTGGTCGAATCGCTCGCGTTCCAGGAGGTCACGCCCTGCCTCGCGCGTTGCCTCGGCCGACGTGACCATGTCGACGGGCAGTCCGCAGTCTGCCAGCGCCTCCCGCGCCAGCTCCACCAGGATCCGCTGCGACCGGGGCGCCCGCTCGCTGGGCTTCACCACCGTGTGGTTTCCCGCCACCACCGACTGCGCCAGCTGGATGCCCAGGAGCTGCAACGGATAGTTCCAGGTGGCAATCACCATGACGCGCCCCACCGGCAACCGGTAGGACCAATGCTTCTGCCCCAGCATCCACCAGGGCGCACCGCCCACGCGGCGCGGCGCCAGGATGCGCTCGGCATTCGCGCGATGCCAGCGCAGGCTCGTCACCAGGCCCATGATGTCCTGCGTGACGGTCTCCCACGCGGGCTTCCCCAGGTCCACCCGGACGGCCTCCACCAGGTCGTGCTCGCGCGCCACGATCCGGCGCTCGAATGCCGCCGCCCATGCCAAGCGCGCCGAAAGCGGCGTGACCCGGACGGACACTTCCTCTTGGATCGACGACATTGGTTGCATGCAGGGCTCTGTTCGAGGTTCGGGGCCCGAATCCGCACGGATTCGACATCGGGACCCCTGCAGGGGCGATATCTTCCCGAATCCACGGCCGTCGTGGGCGCGAATTCCGCGGAGATCACCGTGACGAGCAAAGCACCCACTGCCCCCGAGCGTTCCTCCTGGCCCTCCTCCCCGGGCCGTCCCGGCGCTCCCATGGCAGGGAACCCCATCCCCGGAGGTTCGCCCTCCGGCGGACGCCGTCGCAGCGTCGCCATTGTCGGCGCAGGCCCCGGCGGGCTCACCACGGCCATGCTGCTGGCCGCAGCCGGCTTCGCGGTCACCGTCTACGAAGCACACGCCACCGTGGGCGGCCGCACGCGCCGCATCGAGCTCGGCGACTACCGCTTCGACTGCGGCCCGACCTTCTTCATGATGCCCTACGTCCTCGAGGAGATCTTCGCTGCCACCGGGCGGCGCCTCTCGGACTACGCGGAGCTCAAGCGCCTGGACCCGATGTACCGGCTCCTGATCGGGCAGCCGCAGGGCAACCCGCTGGTGATCGACACCACCCAGGACATCGCCCGCATGGCGAAGCAGCTGTCCGCCATCGAACCCAACGATGGACCCGCGTTCGAGCGCTTCATCCGCGACAACCGCCGCAAGCTCGAGGCCATGACGCCCATCCTGCGCAACCCGATCCGCGGGCTCGGCGACCTGATGAACGCGGGCAGCGTGCGCGCGGGCCTGGCGCTCCGCCCCTGGCAATCGCTCTACGACCACCTGAAGGGCTACTTCAAGCACGACGGCGTGCGGCTCGCCATGAGCTTCCAGAGCAAGTACCTGGGCATGAGCCCGTTCGAGTGCCCGGAGCTCTTCTCGATCCTGCCGTTCATCGAATACGAGTATGGCATCTGGCATCCCATCGGTGGCTGCAACGCACTCACCCGCGCCATGGCCGAGGCCTGCACGGAGATGGGCGGCACGGTCCATTGCTCATCGCCCGTGGAACGGATCCTCTTCGAAGGTCAGCGCGCCTGCGGTGTGGTGGTCAACGGCACGGAGCACCGCCATGACCACGTGGTGGTGAACGCCGACGCCGCCTGGGCCCTGAAGAACCTGGTGCCGGAACAGCTGCGCCCGCGCGCCCTCAAGGACCAGGCTCTCGACGCCAAGCGCTACAGCTGCAGCACGTTCATGATGTACCTCGGCCTCGAAGGCGAGGTGGACCTGCCGCACCACACCATCTACACCTCGCGTTCCTACGTGGAGAACCTGAAGGACATCGCCGAGCGCGGCACCCTCTCGCAGGACCCGTCCACCTACGTCTGCAATCCGTCCCGGCTCGATCCGACGCTCGCCCCGGCCGGCCACTCCGCGCTCTACGTCCTGGTGCCCACGCCCAACGACAAGCCCGGCGACTGCAAGGTCGACTGGCACTGGGCCAAGGGCGAGCTGCGCGAGCGCACCATGCAGCAGCTCGAGACCGTCTTCGGCATCACCGACATCCGCCGCCGCATCCGCGCGGAACAATTGGTGACGCCGGCCGACTGGAAGTCCGAGCGTATCGCCCACGGCGCCACCTTCAACATGGCGCACAACCTGGGGCAGATGCTCCACAAGCGTCCGCACCATCGGCTGCAGGGGTTCGACAACCTGTGGATGGTGGGCGGCGGCACGCATCCGGGCAGCGGCCTGCCGGTGATCTTCCTTTCGAGCGAGATCACCACCAAGCTGCTCTGCGCCGAGGAAGGCGTGCCGAATCCGCTGGAGCGGGCGACGACGCCGGGCACGGCACACGCGATGGCGTGATGCAGCGATCTCGTGGCGCCCATTGACTGGCCCCGCCGGCGTACTGGCCCCATCGCCTTGCGGGGCGGCATGGCGATCGCGCAGCCGACGTTCCTGTGACGCCCGTCTACTGGCCCCGTCGCCTTGCGGGGCGGGCGGCATGGCGCCGCCACTGCCCCTCCGGCGAGGGGGCCAGGCACTGTTTGCTCCAGTGGCGTCGGTTCGGCAATGGCCTCACCGTCGCTGGTGTGAGCATGCGCATGATGTGATTGTCACGTGTGCGAGCACCCGCAGCGAGCACGGGACCCCTGGCCCGCGGCGTCGCCAACCGCGAAGTCCGGCAGCATGACTCCCGATTACTCCCGGGTGCCGCCCGGACGAGCGGATGTCGTCGAGGCCGAGCGCAGCCGGGTGGAGCGAGGCCGTCCGCGGGACAGGGGTCCCGCGCGCAGCGAAGGGTGCGGTGGAACTTCGAACAGCCCCGCCCATCGACTCACCCCGTCGCACCCTCTCCGTTCAGCGCCCGATCGCCCCGCGTGCGCCCTGCACCGAGATGGTGCCCTTCACCATGTCCCAGCGGAACGCGTGGGCGCGCATCGGCATGGCAGATCCGCGGCGCACCAGCGTGACCAGGCGGCCTTCCTCGGCCGTTGCAACGCCGATCTGCGAGGGCACGTCCAGCTCGAACTCGCCGGCCTCGATGTCCATGTCGGCGGTTCGCACCACCACGCGTCCATCGGCGGCAACCTTCGTCAGCTCCGCCGGCCCGCCGAGTGACATGCTGACATCGCCCTTCGCGGCAGCCGGCTTCGCGCCCTCGACGCCACGGACCGTGGCCATCATGCGGTCGGCCGTCAAGGTTCCGGTGGCGGTGGTCGAATTGCCCAGGTGATCCATCACCACGTCACGCTGCAGCGTGATGCGGCTGGTGCCGTCCGGGCGCGGTTCCATCTCCAGCGACCGCTTCCACGTGAATCGCGTGGTGCCGTGCGGCGAGAACGGGCTCTTCGGTTCGTCGGCCTTCGCCGGCTCCTCGGGCGGCGGCGGGTCGAAGACCAGCAGCGAGCCCGCGCCATCCACCAGTGCCGAGCCATCCGCGCCGTTGTAGGCGATGTTCGGGGCGTTCAGCCGGAAGAGCCGCGGATCGCCGGTGCGCGTGCCGTCGGTCCACTGGCGCGCCTCGAGGCGCACCTCGCCGGTGGCGCGCATGGTGCCGATGCCCTGCATGTCGCCCTCGGGCGTTGCCTTGGCGCTGCGCACGGCGCCCTTGCCGCGCGGCATGACCTCGATCTGCACTTCCTCGGCGTCGAGCGCCTCGGCCTCGCGCGGCTCGCGCGAGGCGCGCACCTTCACTGCGCCCTGCAGCAGCAGAAGCCCACGGTCCGCGCTGCCATCCTTCGGCTTCACGGCGCCGTCGGCAAACGAGAGCGACTCGCGCCAGGTGGCCTGCATCTGCGGCACACCGGCGATCTTCGGGCGGCCGATCTTCCCTTCCGATGCCTGCAGCACCGGATCCTTGAACGCACTGGCGCGGCCCGGCCCGAGCGCGTTCATCCGCGCGGGCTGTTCCTGCACCTGGATGTTCGCCAGCTGGTCAAGCACCAGGTTGCCGCGCACCACCAGCACGTCCGGTCCGACGAGCCGGGCATTGCGACCCAGGCCGTCGCCCTCCAGGCGATTGGCAAAGACGCGCCCACCATCAGCCATGCGCAGTTCCACCGGGCCTTCGGCGACGATCTCGCCAAGGTCGCTCTTCATGCCGCCGGTGGCGGCGTCATCGCGCGCAGCCTTCGCATCTGCGTTGGGCTTGGTCGCAGGCTTGGCAGCAGCTCCCGGCTTCGTCTTCGCCTCCACGAACGTGGCGCGCAGCGTGGAGGCCCACATGGTCTGCGCGTCGTCGCCGGCCATCACGTTGCCCGTGGCCAGGAGCGTGCGCGGCTGCGCCTCGCCCGCGGCGTTCGGCGTCAGCGCGATCTCGACCCGGTCCGCACCGAAGCTCCCACCCGCGGCGCCGAGCGACTTCGCCTGCACGCCGCCCGATGCCACGATCCGCCGCGGCACGTCCTTCTTGCCAACCGGCAGTGCCTCCACCGAAAGCTGTCCGGCCCGGAGCTCGATGTCCGGGCTGCGAACGTCCACGTCACCCGTGAACTCGGCACCGCGGAAGCTGCCCTCGGCATCGCCCGTCCCGGGCTGCAATGCCAGCGTCATCTGCTTGGACCACGACACCACCAGCGGCTTCGAACCGGCGCCGCCCATGACGATGGTGCCCGGGCTGTCGCTCCCGCCACGGCCGGTCGAGCGGTCCAGCGTGAAGTGCGCCGCACCCAGCGTGAAATTCGGCGTCTCGATCGAGGCCGGGTCATCCACCGCGCCCACCAGCTCCACCCGGTCCACCTTGGACTCGAGCGAGATGCGATTCGCCTGGAGCACTGCCTGGCTCTTCGAATCCTCGATGCGCGCGGGACGCCCGTTCACCACCATGCGCACGCCCTCCGGCTGGCCGAGCGTGGGCGTTCCTTCCGGCGCTGGCGCCATCACCAGGCGGCCCGTGAATGCCACGGTCACCAGCGCATCGTCATCGGGGGCCGCGGCGATCGCGAGCGCCGCAAGCTGCGCAGCACGGTTGCCCGGCAGCGCAACCTCCGGGAACGGTGCCGAGGGCGGCCCGAACGGATCCTGCGCGGCCAGGCTCATGCCCGATCCGCCCTTCATGATGAAGTACGAATCCAGGCGATCGCCACGCACGGTGGTGGTCCGGTCACCTTCGTAGGAAACCACTTCCACGTCGTCGTACAGGGTCAGCAGGAAGAGCCGCGGACCGGCCGGTACCGTCGCCTTCTGCGCGGCCTTTCCAGCCCCCTTCTTGCCCGACGCCGCAGGCGCCGCTGGCTGCTGGGCCGCCGCGACTGCCGGGGCGGCCGCGACGGCCGGGGCTACCGGCGCGGCG
>CAMBSR010000057.1 GCA_945870475.1 Phycisphaera mikurensis NBRC 102666 | reverse complement strand
AACCGAAGCAGGACGACTGCGACCAGGGCCAGCAACGCCAACGATGCGAGCATCCCGAGCGTGGAGCCCACCATGACTCCCATGCCGACGCCAACACCCTCCCAGAGCTCCGCACCGAGCGCAGACGCTCCCGTCCGGGTGGTTCCGGCGGTCCAGAGTGGCTGGAACAACGCGAATCCGAGCATGAGAAGCGCCGTCGGCAGCAGTGCTCCGAAGAGCATCGCCAACGCAAACCAGGTCGCACGCCGTGCATCGGCACCCGCACGGATCGCCAGGCCCAGCCGTGTCGGCCGCTGCAGCGACTCGCCGATGGTCCGCCAGAAGCGCCGGAACCGTCCGCCCTGCGACTCCTGCTCCCACGGCACGCGATAGCGCTCCACCGCGTCCTCGCGCACGCCGGGCGCCACGCGCAGGATCATCGAATCGAGTTCGCACGCCGCGCCGCACTTCACGCAGTCGAAGGCGCGCGGCACGGGAAGGCCGTGCTCATCCGATCCGTAGTACTGCTGCATGCAGCCCGGGCAGCAGAACTCCACGGCATTCGCCTGGAACTCGAACTCGCTCGGCACGAACCCGCGACCGCACTCCGGGCAAGTGCGACCGGGCACGTTCCACAACGAGTATCCGCAGCCCTTGCATCGCATGGCGGGTGTCGCTCCTGGTCATGCGCGCCTGGCGCACGACGCCCTCCCCGATCAGTCCTCCGGCGCGCCCTCGGAGATGCGGCGCCGGAACTCCGACTCAAGCTTCCCGGTGAGCGGGCCCATGCGTCCTGCGCCGATCACGCGGTCGCCGATGGCGCTCACGCCGATGATCTCGGCCGCGGTGCCGGTCAGGAACACCTCGTCGGCGCGGTACAGGTCCTCGAGCACCATGCGGCGCTCCTCCACCGGGATGCCGGCCGCCGGGGCCAGTTCGTCGATCACGAACTGCCGCGTGATCCCGTGCAGGATGCCGGAGCTCGTCGGCGGCGTGTGGATGCGACCGCCGGTGATCGCGAAGATGTTGTCGCCCGTGCACTCGCTCACCTCGCCGTCGGTGTTGAGCATGATGGCCTCGAGCACGTCGGCATCGATGGCCTCGATCTTGGCGAGGATGTTGTTCAGGTAGTTCAGGCTCTTGATGGCCGGGTCGAGGCACTGCATGGGGATGCGCGGACGCTTGGCCACGATCACCTTCATGCCGCTCTTGTAGAGCTCGTGCGGGTAAAGCTGGATGGTGTCCACCACGATGATCACGCCCGGGCGCGGGCACTTGAAGGGATGCAGGCCCAGCGTGCCGACGCCGCGTGTCACCACCAGGCGGATGTAGCAATCCGCCATGCCGCACGCATCCATGGTGTCCTTCATGGCCTTCGCCAGCTCTGCGCGCGAGTACGGGATCTTCAGGCGGATGCGCTCGGCACTCTCCTCGAGGCGCTTCAGGTGCGAGTCCATCTTGAAGATGCGCCCCTTGTAGCCGCGGAGGCCCTCGAAGCAGCCGTCGCCGTACAGCAGGCCGTGGTCGTAGACCGAGACCTTCGCATCGGCCGGATCGACCAGGTGGCCGTCCATCCAGATCTTGCGGGGACGCGAGGCATGCGGCGCAGCTGCGGGCGTGACGGCGGCGGAAGTCATGGGGCGCAGTGTAGCCATGGCCTGCGGGCGCCCTGCCCGGCGGACGGGGCCTGGATCACGCCTTCGCCCCGCTCACGTGCCGTGCGACTTGCGGTGGCGCGCGGACGGAATGCCCAGCTGCTCGCGGTACTTCACCACCGTGCGCCGCGCGATGGTCACTCCCCGGTCCTTCAGCCTGCCGGCAATGGCCTCGTCGGACAGCGGGTGGGCGCGGTCCTCCCCGTCGATCACGTCCTTCACCATCTGGCGCACCGCTTCCCAGCTCGCGCCCTCGCCGTCGGCGGTCTCGACACCCCCCGTGAAGAACTTGCGGAGCTCGACGATCCCGCGCGGCGTCTGCATCCACTTGCCGCTCACGGCGCGGCTGACGGTGCCGGTGCTCAGGCCGAGCGACTGCGCCACCTCGGACATCTCGAGGCGCCGCAGCGCCTCGGGCCCCTCGTCGAACCACGGCCGCTGCCGCGCGATCACCTCCTCCACCACGCGCATGAGCGTGGTGCGGCGATGGTGCAGCGCCTCGATCAGCCACTCCGCGGCCTTCACGTTGGTGCCGACGAACTCGCGCGTCTTCGCATCCACCGCGCCGTCCTTCGCCATGCGCTCGTAGACGGGGTTCACGCGCAGCACGGGGAGGATGCCATCGGCAAGCGCGGCCACGTAGCGGTCCTGGTCGGCGTCGTACTCCACCACCACGTCGGGAAGCACCGGACGCGTGTCGGCATCCACCACGTCACGGCCTGGCGAGAGCCGCAGGCGGCGGAGCGCATCGCGCGCGGCCTGGATGCGGGCCAGGGAAAGATGCGCCCGCTGCTCGATGCGCGGCAGGCGGTTCTCCAGGAAATCGTCCCAGTGCGAGGCAAGCAGCGTGCGCGCGTCCTCGAACGCGGCGCGCATGGCGGCGTCCAGCTCGGTGCCGTCGCGCTCGCCGAGCGCGGCCTCCACCTGGAGCACCAGGCTCTCGCGCACGTCGCGCGCGGCGATGCCGGCCGGATCGAGCGCGCCCTGCACCGCATGCAGCGCCCGCGCCATCAGTTCCTCGCTCCACCGGCCGCCGTGCGCCTCGCGGATCGATTCGAGCGTGGAATCAAGCAGTCCGTCGGCATCGAGCGCCTCGATGATCGCGGCACCCGGCGCGCGCAGTTCCTCGGCCACGTCGGCCAGGCGCCAGTCGTGGAGCAGGCGCTCCGCGAGGTTCTCGCCCCGGCTCGGCGTGTTGGCCATGGCCTCCATCTTGCCGTCGCGCTCGCCGTCGCCACGACGGGAGCGGCCGCCGTCGCCGTCCATCATCTCGCCGTAGGAACGCTCGAGCTCGCGAAGCCGCTCGAAGCCCTCCGCCGCGGCGTCGGGTTCGGCGATCGGCCGCTCGCTCTCGGGCCGCTGGAGCTCGAGCTCGAACCCCGGCTCCTTGGCCTCGAGTGCCACGTTCTTCTCCAGTTCCTGCGCCAGCCGCTCCTGGAGCTCGGCGGCCGGAAGCTGCAGCACCTCCATCGACTGGATCAGCCGCGGGACCATCCGCATCTGCTGCCCGGTGCGCATCTGCTGCGTGTGGCCGATGCGCATCTCAGAGCTCCTGCCTGCAGGCGATGGCGTCGGCCAGCACGGCCTTGCTCGCGTATTCGATCTGCCCGCCCGCCGGCAGCCCGCGCGCGAGGCGCGTGACCTTGATGCCGCGGCGCGTCATCTCCGAGGCGATCTGCAGCCCGGTGCTCTCGCCTTCCATGTCGGGGTTCATGCCGAGGATCACCTCGCGCACCGCCACGCCGCGCGCGTTCGCGGAGGGCTGCTCCACGCGGCGCACCAGGTCCTTCACCGTCAGGCTGTCGGCACCGACCCCATCGAGCGGGTCGATGCGGCCCATGAGGACGTGGTAGACGCCGCGGTACATCCCGGTCTGCTCCAGGCTGATCAGGTCCTTCGGCTGCTCCACCACCAGCACCGTGGAGGCGTCGCGCGCCTCGCTGCGGCAGATGGGGCACGGATCGGCATCGGTCAGGTTCCAGCACGTGGAGCAGTGGCGGATCTTCCGCTTCACGTCGGTGATCGCCTGCGCCAGGCGCATCGCCTCGGGCTCCGGGCTCTTCAGGACGAAGAACGCCAGCCGCTCCGCGCTGCGGCGCCCGACGCCGGGCAGCTTGCCGAACTCCTCGATGAGCCGGGTCACGCACTCGGGGTACGCGGAGTTGGGTCGTTCGCTTGCCACGGGGTGCGATTCAGTGGTACTGCAGGCTCAGAGATGCTGAAGAAGGCTGGGCGGGATCGGAAGCCCCAGTTCCTGCGCCGCGGCGGCCACGTGCTGGCCGGCCTCGCGACGGGCATGGCGGATCGCGTCGTTCACGGCCTCGGTCACCGCGGTCTGCAGCGCGGCGCGCGCCTGCGGCGAATCGGCCACCATCGACTCGGGGTCGATGTCCACGGAGACAAGCTCCAGGCGCCCGTTCATCACGGCACGCACGCGGCGGCACGGCGAGTGGCCGGCGCACTGGACGCGGCCGAGCTCCTCCTTCACCTCCAGGAGGCGGGCCTGCACGCGCGGGAGGTCCTTGAGCAGCCCGGCGACACCGGCCGCGGCCTTCAGCTTGTCAAACATCGTGTTCTCCGTGCAGCAGGGATTCGAGCGGGTCAGCGTCGTCGCGGCCTTCCTCGCGCGCGGCCTCGGCCGCCTGCGCTCCTGCCGCTGCCGACGCGGGCAGCGTACCTGCAGCCTCCACGCGGACCACCGTCGCATCGAAGAGCGCGGAGACCTCCCGCACCAGGGCATGCTTCACCACCGGATCGTCGCGCAGGCTGGGCGCGCGGCCGGGAAGCTGCGGTACGACCGCCGGTGCCGCCACCACCTCCACCTTGCGGGGCGCAGGGTCGGCATCGACGCACACGCGCATCGATCGCCCGGCCGCGCGCGTGGCGAGCGACACCATCATGTCGACGATGGCCGTTCCGGCCGCACCGCTGCCCGCGCGCGCACGGCGCACGACGAGCACGCCGTCGGCGAAAGAGACCGGCTCAAACGAATCCACCATCGCCTGGTCGCGCGGCGAGGCCTCGGCGAGTTCCGAAATGCGCTTCCAGAGCGCCCCGATGTCGACGGGCGACGCGGCAGCCGGCACAGGGGCCGGCAACTGCGGCGCCGGCGTCACATGGGGCGCGGCGCTTTTTTTGCGGTCAACCCCGGCGGCGCACCGGCAGCGGAACCGCCGGCAGCAGCAGCCTCTCCCACGGGCGCAAAGCGCGCCGCGAGCGCCATCCGCACCACGGCGGCGTCGAAGAGCGTGCGCGGTGCCCCGCTCTGCTTCACCGCGCGGAGCACGGCGTCGCTGACGGCGATCAGGTGCGCGAGCGTGGCCGGCTCGAAGCTCTTGGCATCGCGCGCGGCATCGGCACGCGCTTCCTCCGCCAGCTCCACCAGCTCGCTGTCGGCACCGCAGACCGCGGCCACCATCAGCGTGCGGAACCGGTCGGCCATGAGTTCGAGCGCCTGCTCGATGCTGGTGCCGCCTTCAAGGAGCGCCGCACAATGTTCGAGCGCGGAACGCGCGTCGCCGGTGCCGATCGCCGACACCAGCGCAGCCACCACCGATGCATCGGGCATGCCGAGCACCTCCGAGAGGAGCTGCGCGGTGATGCGGCCGTCGCCGCTCGCGGCCACCAGGCGGTCAAGCAGGCTCAGGCCATCGCGCATGGAACCGTTGGCCAGGCGCGCCACCTGCATCACGGCAGCGTCGTCGGCGGCGATCGATTCCTTCGCCAGCACGTCCTTCAGGTGTCCCGCGATCTTGGTCGCGGCGATGTTCCGGAAGTCGAAGCGCTGGCAGCGGCTCTGGATGGTGGCCGGCACCTTGTGCGCCTCGGTGGTGCACAGGATGAACTTCACGTGCGACGGCGGCTCCTCCATGGTCTTGAGCAGCGCGTTGAACGCCGGCGTCGTGAGCATGTGGACTTCGTCGATGATGTAGATCTTGTAGGCACTGCGCGCGGGCGCGATGCCGGCGCCCGCGATCAGGTCGCGTGCGTCGTCGATGCCGCGGTTGGACGCGCCGTCGATCTCGACGACGTCGATGTCCTCGCCGCGCATGATGGCGTCGCCGATCTCCCGGGCCTGCACCTGGCCGTGCGCGTTGAGGGCGCGCGCGAAGATGCGCGCCATGCTGGTCTTGCCCACGCCGCGCGTTCCGCAGAAGAGGTACGCGTGCGCGGTGCGACCGGTCGAGATGGCGTTCTGCAGCGTGCGCGAGATGGAATCCTGCCCCACCACCTCGTCGAACGTGCGGGAGCGGTACCGGCGCGCGAGCACCGTGTACGACTTCGTGGCCGTGGACGCCGGTTCCTCAAGACCCGGAATGAGGCTCGACGCGGGCTCCTCTGCCGGAGCGTCCGCGTCCTTCTTCTTCTTGGTGCTGCTCGCCACGGTGAACTCGTCCTGCGCGGGGCGCAAAAAGGAAGATCGGCGGCTGGGAGGACGGCCAGGCTTACCGGCGCTCGGCCGACAACGCTTATGGCTGCTGCGGTCAAGCCCTGACCAGGTTCACGGGCCAACCGACGACGGGACCCGGCCGTCCTCCTCGCCGCCGAGGGACTCGAATGGTAGCCGATCCCGGGGGCCCGCCGATCCCTGCGGACTACACTCGTCCCGGCATGACCGAGACCGCCAACGATCGCCCGGCCGAGGACGCCCCGAAGGCATCCGTGCCCCCGTCGCCGGGCCGGCGCAACCGCCTCGCGGCCGCCGACGCCCGCAGCCAGCGGATCCTGATTCTGGTGCTCCGGGCCATCTTCGTGGTGGTGCTCATCTCGGTGGTGGTGCTCACCGTGGCGAGCAACCGCACCAGCGCGCTCGACTTCGGCTTCAGCACCGTGGTGGGTCTCCTGATCTCCGCCGCGGCGCTTGGGCTCATCATCATCACGGTCGATGCACTGACCCCCAACAAGCGCCTGGCATGGGTGGTCGGCATCTTCGTCGGCATCATGATCGGCCTCGTGGGCGCGGTGGCCGTGGGCAGCGTCATCGATCTCGTCGCAGGCGCGTGGGACCTCAAGGAGTCGAGCGCCGTCTACCTGGGCCTTGTCAAGGTCACCATCGGCATCGTCCTCGTCTACCTCTCCGTCTCCGTGGTGCTCACCACCCGCGACGACCTGCGCCTGGTGATCCCGTACGTGGAATTCGCCAAGCAGGTCCGCGGCGCACGGCCGCTCCTCCTCGACACGTCGGTGCTCATCGACGGCCGCTTCGAGGACCTCGGCCGCACCGGCATCCTCGACGCGCCCGTGGTGGTGGCGCAGTTCGTGATCGACGAGCTGCAGGCGCTCGCCGACTCCGGGGACGGCACCAAGCGCCAGCGCGGGCGCCGCGGGCTCGACGTGCTGCAGCGGCTGCAGGGCAACCCGTGGATCGACCTCGAGATCGAGGACTTCCGCAACGAGGGCCGCTCCACCGACCGTGCGCTGGTGGAAGTGGCGAAGGCAGAGCGGTTCCGCATCGTGACCACCGACACCGGGCTCGAGCGCGTGGCGCAGATCAACGGCGTCGCGTGCCTCAACCTCAACGCCGTGGCCACCGCCATGCGCACTGGGCAGGTCACCGGCGAATCGCTGCGCATTGCCGTGGTGAAGCGCGGCGAGAACCCCCACCAAGGCGTGGGATTCCTGGAGGACGGCACGATGGTCGTCGTCGACCACGGCGCGCGCCGCATCGGCGAGACGGTGGAGACCGTGGTGACGAATACCGTGCAGACCTCCGCAGGAAGGCTGATCTTCGCGCGAATGTCGGAGGGCACCGAGGGCACCGCTGCAGAAGCCGGGCCGACGGACGAGGTCAACTCCGAGGAACCCCGCCCCACCGAGCCGAGCACTTCCTCGATGGCACGCGCTGCCACCACGCAGCCGCGCACGCCGCCGCGCCCCGGGCAGGAGCCGAACGAATCACGCCGCCCGCGCAACCCGCGCAGGTGATGCCGGACGCCCGCGCAGCTGATCGATGATCGCCCGCGCAGCTGATTGATGAAAGATTGAGGGGAATCACGCCGCCGGCAGCATCGGCCGCGGCGCAGGACCCGCGCAGGAGATGCGCGCGAGCGCACAACCGCAACGGGCGCACTCAAGCGAGAGCGCATCGCACAGCGAACGAATCAGTACGGCAGTGACTTCGTCATCCGTGGAGACCACGATCTCCGTCGTCGCACCGGCAACGGCGCATTCGATGCGGACGGACGTTCCAAGACCCCACGCACTCATCAGCATCACGCCGCCCCGCTGCCCGAGCAGCGAGCGAACCGCGCGCCGCAATTGCGTGCGGAGCGACGCGCGCACAGGGGCGGCCACCGGCATCTCGAACCGCGGGCCGATGACGAACGAACTGGTCAGTTGGACGGACATGGAAGCACCTCGCGTGCGGCCAGGCGGGCGGCCGCAGGTGCTTCATCGGCAGCGCCGTGCGCTGTTCCTCAATCTGCGTCGGTGCGATCCGCAGGCAACGTCCGGTCTGCCGGAACGGTTCCGGAAACGTCGACGTCCGGGGTGCGGGCGGCGGCGTCCTGCGCGGTGCGCTTGCCCGCCTCGAACCAATCACGGAAAGTGCCCTGCGCGGCGCGGAGCGCATCGCCCACCTCGCCCTCCTGGGCCAGCGCGCGGTCGAGCGCCTGGCGGGCATCGGCCACGAAGCGGCCGATGTCGGCCAGCGCCGACGCGATCACTTCCTGCTGGGAGGAAGGCGGTTCTTCGGGGGTACCGTGCTGTTGGTCAGGGGTGGTCACGCGGCCTCGTTGGACGCACGATAGTCGCCAACGTCACCGAGCTCCAGCTCTTCCAGGAACGATTGCACCGCTTCCTGCAGTTCCGCGTGCTCGGGGGCGTCCAGCGTGGAGAGCGCCGCCGTCACCTGCTGGACATGGGTCACCGGCAGGGCCTGCAGGATGGTGGCGGCAGCCGACGCATCGAGCGCCACCACCAGGCGAGCCGCGCGTTCCACGTCGCCACCGTCGATCCAGGCACGGACCACGGTTCCGGCCTCCTCGGGCGCAGCACGCACGGCATCCGACGCCTCGGATCCGGGAATCGGCTCCTCGTCGAAGGCCGGCAATCCGACGTCGGCCGCCAGCGCAGCAGAACCGGCAGGAGCCGGGCGCCGCCACGCCCACCAACCGAGCGCCACCACGCCGGCGAGGGCAACGAACGCCCAGCCGATGGGGAATCCCTGCGCAGCGCCAGCGGCGCCGAGCGGCGTGCCGCGCTCACGCGCGGCTGCCTCGTCCGTCTCCAGTCGTGCTGGGTTGGATGCCGAGTACGCCATTTCCGGGCGCGCGGACACGACGCGCTCCGCCTCGGAATGCGGCGCAACGACAACCGACACCGCGCACACCTGCGAACCCGGTGCCGACAGGAAGAGATCCAGCCGCTCCACGATGCGCATGCGCTCCATGTCGAGGTATCGCGCCACATCGCCCTCGGTCTCGTACTCCGCACGCGTGATCGCCACGCTGTGCGGAAGCTCGACGGCCGCCACCATCGCCCCGCCCTCGCCCTCGTGCACCCGCACGGAGACACCGGGGATGTCCGAGAGGAGCGCCGTCACCAGTTCGGAAGCCCGCTCCTCGCGGGCGCGGGAGATGTCGGCACGCATGCGAGCATCGGCATTGCGCACGGTACGCACGCGGCCACTCCCGGCATCGATGATCGCCACCGACTCGGGATGCATTCCGCCGCATGCACCGGCCACCATCACGGCCACGGCATCCACCAGGTCCTGCGGCATGGCGCCGCTGCGCATCGCAACGGTGACCGACGCGCCCGCGCCGCCGGAGACGCCGGGGGCGAAGGATCGCGGAGCGTCGCTCACCACCACGCTCGCGCGCTCGACGCCGGGCTGCATGGTGATCGACTGCTCGAGCGTCTTGATGGTGGCGGCCAGGCGGCGGGCCCGGGAGCTCTCGCCGCTGGCAAACACGGATTCATCCTCCAGCGCGGCTGCCACGGCATTTCCCGAGGAACGGGGCATGGCGGCATCCGCTGCGCGCGGTGCATCGGAGGCCTGCACCCACAGGGCGCCGCCACGGACCTCGCATGCGATGCCGGCACGGGCCAGGTTCGCGCGCGCGGCCTCGATGCTTCCCGACGGCACTGCAAGCGCCACGCGCGACGGAGCGTCCGACGGACGCAACGCAAACCACGCGCCGCCCGCAAGTGCCACCGCGGCAACCGCGATGGCAGCGCCGCGCCACTGCGGCGGGATCGATCGTGCCGGCGCGGGCTCTCCGTACTCCACGATCTCCTGGCGGCCGGCATCGACGTTGTCGTCTTCGATCATGTCCATGGTGTTCCCTTGTTACGGGTGTTCGCTTTTTGCGCGCGCCTCAGGCGCGGATGTCGCGCACCTGCGCGTAGGCCTCGAGCATCGCGTTGCGCACCGCCTGGAGCATCTGGAACGCGGCATCGGCCTTGCGCGTGGCCAGCAGCACCCCCTCCACGTCGGAGGATTCGCCGGATCGCACCAGGGCGGCGGCGCGTTCGGCCTCGGCACCGAGCGCACGCGCCTCCTCGAGGCCGGCCTGCACGCGCACGAGCAGCGCTTCCGAAGGCGGCACCGCCTGCGCGGCGATTGCGCTGGACGCCGGCACCGCAGCGTCAGCAGCATGCGCGCGCGTCGCATGCATGGCCGCCCCGGCATGTCCGATCGATGCGATTGGATCCGTCACCCTGCGCTCCGGGAAGACTTGGGATGCACGCGTTCCGCATCCGTGCGGAGCGACATGCATCACCTGCTCCATGGATCGGCAGGATCTGCCGGAGGGCTGCAATTTCTGCGCGGCCGGTAACGCGGCGCGGCGGGCGGCTACAGGTGCTCGGGCACCAGCCCCGCGTCCTTCCACTGCCGGAGCTTCATGCCCAGGGTCCGGACGCCGATGCCCAGCGCCTTGGCCGAGCGATCCCGGTGCCCGCCGAAGCGCTCGAGCGTGGCCACGACCACCTGCCGTTCGATCGTCTCCAGGGTGACGTTCCCGTCACAGGCCACCGGTGCGGGCTCGGCGCTTCGGGAGCGGAACACCTCCAGCTCGCGGGTGAGCTGCTCGACGCGCTCGATCAGCGCGCGATGCGTCCCCTCCACCCCGGCCGCCACGTCCTGGAATGCGTTGACCAGCTGCCCGAAGGTCGGAACGGCGACCGTCGACCGGCTTTCGCCGGCCGCCGTCAATCGCATCGCGCGTGCGTCCATTCCGTCGTGCACCGCCGTGTTCCTCTGGCCTGTGGGCGGATCCGTCCACCCGCC
>CAMBSR010000056.1 GCA_945870475.1 Phycisphaera mikurensis NBRC 102666 | reverse complement strand
CCCCCCAGATCATCCACCACGCCGCCCCGGCCGTGCACCACGTGCCCGCCGCTGCCCCCGCAGCGGCCGCTCCTGCCGCCGCTGCAGCCGCCCCGGCCGCAGCTCCCGCGGAGGACGCCGGCCTGGTCGCCATCGAAAGCCCGATGGTCGGCACCTTCTACGCATCTCCCAGCCCGGACAAGCCGCACTTCGTGACGGCCGGAGGGCAGGTCGGTCCGAACAGCGTGGTCTGCCTCGTCGAGGCCATGAAGATCTTCAACGAGATCAAGGCCGAGCGCTCCGGCACCGTCGTCAAGGTCCTCGTGCAGAGCGGGCAGGCGGTCGAGTTCGGCCAGCCGCTCTTCATGATCAAGCCCAGCTGACGCGCCAACGGAGCCCCACGACATGTTCAAGCGCGTCCTCATCGCCAACCGCGGCGAAATCGCCCTCCGCATCATCCGCGCCTGCCGCGAGCTCGGTGTGGAGACGGTCTGTGTCTATTCGTCGGCCGACCAGGGCGGCCCCTGGCTCGAGCAGGCAGACCGCGCCATCTGCATCGGCCCCGGTCCGTCCAAGGAGAGCTACCTCAAGATAGAGCGGATCATTGCCGCCGCCGAGGTGAGCCACGCCGATGCCATCCATCCGGGCTATGGCTTCCTCAGCGAGAACTCGCACTTCGCGGAAGTCTGCCGCGCGTCGGGCTTCGAGTTCATCGGTCCGAGCCCCGAGGCCATGCACGCCCTCGGCGACAAGGTCAACTGCAAGAAGCTTGCGCGCAAGACCGGCACCCCCGTCTTCCCGGGTACCGAGGACGCCATCGAGGACATCGACGAGGCCGTCAAGGTGGCCGCGGAGATCAAGTACCCGGTGATCGTGAAGGCACGCGCCGGCGGCGGCGGGCGCGGCATGCGCATCGCCCGCAACGAGGCCGAGCTGCGCGCCGGCATCGAGAGCGCCCGCCAGGAGGCCGCCGCGGCCTTCGGCGACGGCGGCGTCTACGTGGAGAAGTTCCTCGAGAACGCCCGGCATTTCGAGGTGCAGACCATCGGCGACAAGCACGGCCACGCCGTGCACCTCTATGAGCGCGACTGCTCCAGCCAGCGCCGCCACCAGAAGCTGGTGGAGGAGGCACCGGCCCCCGGCGTCGACCCGAAGAAGCGCGACAAGGTCTGCGAGAGCGCCGCGGCACTGATCCGCGAGGCCAAGTACTCCGGTGCAGCCACCGTCGAGTTCCTCATGGACCGCCACCAGGACTTCTACATGCTGGAAGTCAACACGCGCGTCCAGGTGGAGCATCCCGTCACCGAGATGATCACGGGCGTGGACATCGTGAAGACCGGCATCCGCGTCGCTGCGGGCGAGGAACTGCCCTTCACGCAGAAGGACATCCACATCAACGGCCACGCGATCGAGGTCCGCATCAACGCCGAGGACCCGGACCGCAACTTCATGCCGCAGGCCGGCCTCATCGAGACCTACGCCGCACCGGGAGGCCCGGGCGTGCGCATCGACAGTCATGCGCGTGCGGGGTACCGCATTCCGCCGAACTACGACTCGATGATCGGCAAGCTGATCGTCCACGCGCCCGACCGCGACACCTGCATCGAACGCCTCAAGGGCGCGCTGCGCGAGTTCCGCATCGGCCCGGTGAAGACCACCATCCCGCTTCACCTGCAGGTGCTTGACCTCCCGGATTTCCGCAAGGCGACGCACGACATCCATTTCGTCGAGCGCTGGCTGAAGGAAACGGCCCCGAAGTCCTGAGCGATCGTCGCACGTACGCTTGCGGCACGTGCGTCACGCCTCAGCCAATCCGAAGCATGTCCTTGTCACCGGCGCCACCGGCTACGTCGGTGGACGTCTCGTGCCGCGCCTCCTCTCCGCGGGCCACCGCGTCCGCTGCCTGGCGCGCGACCCTGAACGCTTGGATGGTCGCCCCTGGCGCAACGACGTGGAGGTGGTGCAGGGGGATCTGCTGGACGCAGCGTCCATCGGTCGGGCGATGGAGGGCATCGACGCCGTCTATTACCTGGTGCACAGCCTCGCGGCAGGCACCGCGTTCGAGGAGCGCGACCTGCATGCGGCGCGCAACTGCGCCGCGGCGGCACGCGCGGCCGGCGTGGGACGAATCATCTACCTCGGTGGACTCGGCAATCCCGATGCCGCGCTTTCGCCGCACCTCGAGTCGCGGCAGCGCACCGGCCAGGCGCTGCGCGAGGCCGGGGTCCCGGTCACGGAGTTCCGCGCGGCGGTCATCGTCGGCTCCGGAAGCCTCTCCTTCGAGATGATCCGCTGCCTGGCGGAACGGCTTCCGGTCATGGTGTGCCCGCGCTGGGTCACTACCCGCGTGCAGCCGATCGCCATCCGGAACGTGCTCGATTACCTGGTTGCCTCGCTGGACACCGATGAGAGCGCGGGACGGGTCGTGGAGATCGGCGGAGCGGACGTCCTGACCTACCAGGACATGATCAAGCAGTACGCGCGTGCCCGGGGACTCCATCGGGCGCTGATACGGATCCCGTTCCTGACGCCGCGCCTCTCCTCGTACTGGGTGCACCTGGTGACGCCGATCCCGTCCTCCATCGCCGGCGCCCTGATCCAGGGTTTGGTGAACGAGGTGGTGGTGCGCAACGGCGAGGCGGCCCAGCTGTTCCCCGACATCAAGCCCATGGACTACGCGTCGGCACTCCGGCTGGCGCTCGCCAAGCTCGACGGCAACGCGGTGGAGACGGCGTGGACCGATTCCATGGCCTCGAGCGCGGGGGATCGCCGGCCGGTGGCGCTCGCCAGCAGCGAGGGAATGATCGTCGAGCGGCGGACGCGGTCCGTGGCCGTGCCGGCGCCGATGCTCTTCCGGAGCTTTGTCCGCCTCGGTGGCGAGCGAGGCTGGCTGGCCTACAACTGGGCGTGGTACCTGCGTGGCGCGGTCGACCGCCTGTTCGGCGGGGTGGGCATGCGGCGCGGAAGGCGCGACCCGAACGACCTTCGCCCCGGCGATTCACTGGACTTCTGGCGCGTCGAGCAGGTGGTGCCCGGGCGGATGCTCAGGCTTCGCGCGGAGATGAAGGTGCCGGGGCGCGCCTGGCTTCAGTTCGAGGCGCGCGCCACCGGCGAGGCCACGTCCGAGCTGGTGCAGACGGCGTACTTCGCTCCGAAGGGCCTGTTCGGGCTGCTGTACTGGTACGTGCTGTACCCGATGCATGCGCTGATCTTCAGCGCGCTCGCAAGGAAGGTCTGCGAAGCGGCTGCCCAGGAACGATGAGGCGTTTGTGACGTTCCACTCGCGCCGATGTACTGGCCCCTGTCGCCTTGCGGGGCGGGCGCATGGCGCCGCCACTGCCCCTCCGGCGAAGGAGCCAGGCACCGTAATCGCCAGTGGCGTCGGTTCGGCAATGGCCTCACCGCTGCGCTTGATTTGAATGTTGCACGTGCATTCGTTCGACCGTGGTTGTCACGTGTGCGGTGAAACTTCGAAAGGCCCCGTACGCATCAAGGGATGCGGCCGAACTTCGAACGCACCAATCGAAGTTCGCCCGTGACCCAGTCCGAGCGGCTCAGTCCGAGCGGCTCAGTCTGAGTGACCCAGTCCGAGTGACTCAGTCCGAGTGACTCAGTCCTGGTGACCGCGCTTGGAAGGCAGCAGGCTCACGCTGATCACCGCGGCGGTGCCGAGCGCCATCAGCGCGTAGCCACCCACCGGGCTGTAGAGCGCGAGTCCCTTGTCCGGGGTCGGCGGGACGTCCGCGGCGAATGCGCTGCCGGCGGTCGCAAGGACTGCCAGCAGGGGGAAGAAGCCTGCGCGGAGCGCGTGGAAACCGGCAGGGCGGCGATGCGTGGAGCGTGGCTGCATGTCAGTTGTCCTTCGGCACGGTAAGCGAGATGGTGTTCACGATGCGGTCTTCCTTGCCGGTCACGAGGACCAGGCCCTTCAGGACCGTCTCGGCCGGCACGCGGAAGTGGAGCGTCAGCTTCTTTCCGCTGCCGAGCGGCTGGATCGGGATGTCCTTGAGCGAAAGCGGCTTGCCGCCCATGCTTCGGACGAGCACCCAGTCGCCGTCGTCCTCGACCATGCCGACGGCGTAGTACTTGGCGCCGTCCTTGTCGATGATGGCCACGCGGGAATTCTGCGCGGCCGCGCCGGACTCGCGCACCCACTGGTTCAGGTCGGGGAAGATGCGGACGCCGCCTTCCGTTGCCGAGGCATCCAGGCGAAGGAGCTTCTGGCCGGTGCTCACCTGGAATCCCCTCACGCGGAGTTCCGGCGAGACGACGTTGTTGGTGTTGCGCGGGAACTTCTGCTCGCCGGTGATGATGAAGTTCGAGCCGTCGAGCCCGAGGTTGCCCTTGTCGTTGGAGCTGATGACCACTCCGCCGATGGCGTACTTCGGGTCGGGGAACTCGATCAGGCTATCGATCGGAGTGGCATCGGAGTCGTCCACGGTCTTGGCAGCGGATGCCTCCGCCGGCGCATTGCCCGCGAAGTCGGGCGCGGCCACGGGGCGGGGTGCCACGAAGCGCACGCCCTTCAGCTCGATGAACTTGGGTGACTGGCTGCCGAGGTCCTGCTTGGGGAAGAAGATGACGAACGTTCCCTCGCCCTGCGCCTGCATGGAGCTGGCGTAGTTGGACGGCGAGTTGAAGAAGAACATCTTCTCGCCCGACTCGCGGGTGTTCTGCCGCCACGCGACGGGGTAGGAGACGGTGGCCTTGCCACCCTTGCCATCGCCCACCAGACGGGCCTGCGCGGCGGAGAGCAGGAACTGCTGGCCTGCGCCGTCGAAGCCGTCCTGCGCCACGGTGAACTGCACGGCCCAGGAGGCCGTCGGTGCCGCACCGACCGCGCCGCTGAGGGCGATGGGCGGAACGTCATAGAGCTTGAGGTTGCTCACGGACTCCGGCGGGATGCTCACCCGGGCCAGGCCGTCGCCGTACGAGTCGCGGTACAGCGAGCCCGCCGTGCGGACCAGCTGCGGCATGTGCGTGTCGATCGTTCCGCCGCCCAGCCACGGGGTGTAGGCACCCCAGGAGAGGTACGAGTAGAAGCCCGCCGCGGCGTCGGCCACCATCAGGATCGGAGCATTGTCCGACCCGATGGCGGGCGCGTTCGGGATGTCGCTGCGTCGGCTCCAGCCGGTGTAGTCACCGACCGTCACCGTCGACTGGAAGAAGCCGATGGCGATGGTGAGGAAGCCGATGGTCAGCACGCCCGAGGCCAGCCCGAATGCGCCGCCCAGCAGCACGTCCGCTGCGCGCGGCAGCGACAGGTTCATCGGGATGTAACGGTCGGAGAACAGGCGCATCACCACGATGACACCGATGAAGGTGCCCAGGAGCACCAGTCCCTTGGCATATTCGCCGGACCCGCCGCCGAGCATGCGGTAGGCAACGGGCTCCCACACCGCGAAGGCGATGCAGCCCGCGGTGACGACGCACAGAAAGTGGATCATGGCGCTGAACGCGCCGCTGCTGCCCCACCAGTAGGTGATGAGCAGGATTGCAAGGATGCCGATGACGGAGATGATCACTGGGTGGGCCTCGGTGCTTACTGCTTCTTGGGTGCGGCGGCAGCCGGGGCTGCCGCGGGCTTGGCTGCTGCGGCGGGAGCGGCGGCAGGGGGCGCGAAGACGCGCTTCACTTCGTCGAAGCTGGTCTCGCCAGCCCGGACCTTGATGAGCGCGGAATCCTGCAGGGACGGGCACTTGAACGTGCGGCGGGCCTGCATGTACGCGCCCTTGACGTCGCCGGTGGCGAGCAGCGCGCGCGATGCTTCGTCGAACGGCAGCACTTCCACGACGGCGAGGCTGCCGATGAAGCCGGTTCCCTTGCAGGTCGGGCAGTCGACGGGCTGCTCCTTCACGAGCACCTTGCCGCTCTGCTTGTAGAGCTGCACCTGCTTGCCTGCGGGGATCGCCAGCATCTTCTGCTCGGCAGGGCTGGGGGCGTACGGTGCGCGGCACGTCATGCAGAGCTTGCGGACGATGCGCTGGGTCACCACCAGGCGAAGCGGCTCGGAAGCGGCCTTCGGGTCGCCGGCAGCCTTGACCCACGCAGCCAGGATGTCCGGCACGCTGTCGGACGGCATGCCCACGTAGAAGAGCGAGCCGCGCGAGTTGGGCGCACAGATCACCTTCGCGCAACCGGGATCCGCAACGTCGGCCACGAACACCACGTCCGGACCGCGTCGGATGATCGACTGCAGCTGCGTGGCGTAGTCGTTCTTGGCGGCGTCGAAGTCGGCATGCTCGACGCCTTCGACGACGCGCTCGAAGCGCCGCTCGAGCGTCTTGATGTTGGAGGTCAGCGAGTCATGCCGGCCGAGCAGCGCGTAGCAGAGGGTGGTCAGGCCCTGGCCCGGGCGCGCGCCGACGAGGACCACGCCCCGCGGGTCCGCATTCAGCGTGTCGGTCACGAGCTTGACCTGCTGCTCGGACATGCCGGTCTTGTCGAGCGGGATGGTGAGCTGCTTGTCGCGCTCCACATCGACGCGGACGGTCTCGCCCTGCATCGAGCCGACGCTGGTCACGGTGAGGGTGATGCGGCTTCCGTCGCGCACCACGGCCACGGTGCCGCGCTGGAACTTGCGGCGCTCGGCAGGCTCGAGGTCGGCGAATGCCTTCAGCTGGTCGACCACCTTCGTGGCAAGCTCGCCGGCGATCGGGTCGCGCTTGTAGCGCACCGAGTCAACCACGTTCTGCACCTGCGCCCCCTGCTTGGAGAGCCCGATCTCGATGCGGCTCGCGCGCGCCTGCAGTGCACCCAGCAGCAGGGACTCGAGGCCCGAGTAGACCTCGAACGCGGGATCCTTCTTCTCGGGGACCGGCTGCTCGCTGCGGTCCTTCTTCTGGAAACGGAGCGAAGCGCCCGCAAGCGCCGCCTTGGCACGGCGGTCAGCCGACATCTTGCCGAAATCGATGTCCAGGAAGGTGAGCGGCTTCGCCTTGGTGCCCTTGAGCGCGGCGTTGCGGAACTTCATGTACCACGAGCACGGCAGGATGAAGAGCACCACCATCAGCGGGTAGCCCACCAGCCAGAACGGGATCAGCAGCGCCGCCAGCACGCCGGCCACGCCGAAGGCCATGAAGGTGGCTGCCCACTTCTGCGGCTTCAGGTTGTAGTACGCGGCGTCCTTCTCGAGCTTGGTCGAGACCATGACGGCGTAGGGCACGAAGGTGGCGAAGGTGACGAGCGGCTTGGCGACGCTCATCAGGAACGCCGGGGACGTCGCCTCGGCGAGAACTGGTGCAAGCTGGGGATTCAACGGTCAGGCTCCCTTGTTGGCAAAGGATGCGCCCTGCGAGATGCCCTTGAGGCGCATGCGCAGTTCCTCGGGCTTCGGGGTCGATTGGAGTGCGACGCTCTGGTGGATGAATTCCTTTTCCACCAGCTCGACGAGCGCGGTGGTGAAGTCCATCATCCCGGCGTCGCGGCCCTTGATGATGTCGAGGAGCTCGCCCTCGCGGCCTTCCAGGATGTACTTCTGGACCGCGGGGGTGTTGATCAGGATCTCGAGCGCCGGGATGCGGGGGATGTGCGCATGCAGGGTCGGCAGGAGCTTCTGGTAGACGATGGCGCGCAGGTTGTAGGCCAGCAGCTTGCGGATCTGCTCGCGCTCGTTCACGGGGAACAGGTCGTAGATGCGGCCGAAGGTCTGCCAGGCGCTCGAGGCGTGGATGGTTCCGAACACCAGGTGGCCCGTCTCGGCGGCGCGCACGGCGGCCTCGAACGTCTCGTAGTCGCGCATCTCGCCCACCAGCGCGATGTCCGGGTTCTCGCGCACCAGGGCGCGCAGTGCGTCATTGAAGTTGACGCAGTCGATGCCGATCTCGCGCTGGTTGATGGTGGCCTTGTCATCCTTGAAGATGTACTCGATCGGGTCCTCGATCGTGACGATGTGCACCTTCTTGCGCTCATTGACGTACTGCAGCATCGCCGCGATGGACGTGCTCTTGCCGCTGCCGGTGACGCCGGCGAAGAGGATCAGCCCCTGCGACTGCAGCGCCACGTCGCCGAGGGCCTGCGGCAGGTAGAGGTCCTCGAACTTCTTGATGTTGCTCGTGATGAGACGGGCCGCGATCGACGGCCGGCCGCGCGCCATGAACATGTTCACGCGGAAGCGGTTCTTCTCGTCGTAGTCGTACGCGAAGTCCATCGACCCCTTCTTGCTGAAGGCGTCCTGCTGGCCGGCATCGAGCACGTCCTTGGCGATCTGGAACATCAGGTCCATCGTCACCACGTCGGTCTCGATGTCCTTGAGCACGCCGCGGTGGCGGATGCGGGGCTTCAGGTCGGACTTGACGATGAGATCGCTGCCGCCGAACTTGATGATGGCGCTGAGCCAGAGGGTCCATGCCTTCATCCCCTCGCCGCGCTGGGTACCGCGATTCTCGAGGTTGATGGGGCTGGTGAGGGATTGCTTTCCGTCGTGGCCTGACACGTCTGGAGACCTCCGCAGGGGCGGGCCCGAGGGTTGCATTCGGGAGCGGCGACGGGCAGGCCACGGCGGCCAGCCTCGACGGGCGGGCAGGGGGTCTGCCGGCCGGGTCAACCGCCCCGCGGGCAATCGGCGGGGAGTCGGGGAGCGTAGCAGGATTTGCAGCTGCGTTCCGAGAACCCGGGGCCCCGCGCTAGACTCCCGAGATGGAGCACAAGATCGTTCAGGACGGGATCACCTTCGATGACGTCCTCCTGATTCCCCGGTACAGCGAGATCACGCCAGACGCCGCGGACACGCGGACGCAGTTGACGCGGCGCATCTCCCTCAACATCCCGCTCATCTCCGCCCCGATGGACACCGTCACCGAGGCGACGCTCGCCATCGCGCTGGCGCAGGAGGGCGGCATCGGCATCGTCCACAAGAACATGTCGCCGGAGCGCCAGGCGCTCGAGGTGCAGAAGGTCAAGCGCACCGAGAACGGCATCATCACGGACCCCGTGACGGTGGCGGGCACCGACACCGTCCAGCGCGCGCAGCAGCTGATGGCCGAACACGGCGTCAGCGGCTTCCCGGTCACCGAGGACGGCACCCGCCGCACCCGCGTCGTGGGGATCCTCACGCGCCGCGACATCCGCTTCGTGGATCACCCCGCCGAGACCAAGGTGGCGGACGTGATGACGAAGGACAAGCTGGTGACGGCTCCCTCCGACACCACGCCTGCCAAGGCCGAGGCGATCCTGAACCGCGGCCGCGTCGAGAAGCTCCTCCTCATCGATGCCGAGGGGCGCCTCACCGGCCTGATCACGATGCGCGACATCGACAACTTCACCCGCCATGCGCATGCCTGCCGCGACGCGCGCGGCCGCCTGCGCGTTGGCGCGGCAGTGGGCGTCATGCAGCTCGACCGCGCGGAACGCCTGGTGGCGGCGGAGGTCGACGTGATCGTGGTCGACACCGCCCACGGCCACAGCCTGAACGTGATGCGCACCGTGAGCGAGATCAAGAAGCGCTTCCAGATCGAGGTCATTGCGGGCAACGTCGGTACGGCCGACGGCGCGCGGGCCCTGATCGACGCCGGCGCCGACGCGGTGAAGGTGGGCATCGGTCCCGGCTCCATCTGCACGACGCGCGTGGTGACCGGCGTGGGCATGCCGCAGATCACGGCCATCATGAACGCAGTGGAAGGCGCGAACGGGCAGGTGCCCGTGATCGCCGACGGCGGCGTGCGCCTCTCGGGCGACATCGCCAAGGCGATTGCGTCCGGCGCCAACTCGGTGATGCTCGGCGGCCTCTTCGCCGGCCTTGACGAGAGCCCGGGCGAGCTGGTGATCCACCGCGGCCGCCGCTTCAAGACCTATCGCGGCATGGGAAGCGCGGGCGCGATGACGCTCGGTTCCTCCGACCGCTACGGCCAGGCATCCATCAAGGACACCCGCAAGTACGTCCCGGAGGGCGTCGAGGGGCGCGTGCCGTTCCGCGGCAAGCTGTCCGAGTTCGTCTACCAGATGGTCGGCGGACTCCGTTCCTCGATGGGCTACTGCGGCTGCGCCACGCTCGATGAGTTCCGCGCCAAGGCGCAGTTCGTCCGGGTGAGCGGCGCGACGGTCGTGGAGAACCATCCGCACGACATCCAGATCACGAAGGAAAGCCCCAACTACACTGTGGCGGCCGTCGGGGACGAATGACCCCGCGGGCCACACTTGCCGGTGTGGCGGAACTGGCAGACGCAGCGGATTCAAAATCCGCCGGGCTCTAAACCCTTGCAGGTTCGATTCCTGTCACCGGCATTGTCCTGAGGTCCGGGTAACGAGGCGCCCCCGGGCGCCTCCAGCCCGGGCCGGGCAGGGGGTGGATTTCAAACCCCGGTTCCGTTACACTTTCCGATTCCCCTCCGCACAGCGAGGTCCCGTCGTGGGATCGCCGCCGAGCGGCATGAGGGCCAGGCAAGGAGCAGACCCGTGTACGCGATCTTCGAGGACAGCGGAACCCAGATCAAGGTCAACGTCGGCGACATCGTCGACCTGGACACCCGCGCGGTGGAGGACGGCGTCACGTCGATCTCCTTCGACAAGGTGCTCGCAGTCGGCGCCGGCGACGGCACCGCGGCGAAGCTCGGCATGCCGTACCTGGCTGGCGCCACCGTGACCGCGGATGTGGTCGGCGAGGCCAAGGGCGACAAGCTGCGCACCGGCAAGTACAAGCGCCGCAAGGGCTACCGCCGCCAGGCCGGCCACCGCGCCGAGTACCTGCGCGTCAAGATCACTGCCATCAAGGCTGCGTGATCACGCCCGCATGCACCGCCGCGCGACGCGCGGCAAAGTGCCTACATTGACAGCATTCCGTGCCGCGATCCGCCAACCCTGCGGATCGCGGCATTGCTTTTGCGCACGCGTCGCTACGATGCTTCCGTGGACATGCAGCCGCTGCGGAACCCTTGGGTACCGCAGAGGAAAGTCCGGACACGATTGGACTCGATGGTGGCTAACGGCCACCCGTGCGCGTGGGCGCGCACG
>CAMBSR010000055.1 GCA_945870475.1 Phycisphaera mikurensis NBRC 102666 | reverse complement strand
ATGGGCGGCGCGCAGCAGTGGTGGCTCGACCGCTCGCTGCGGGCGCTTGCAGCCGACCTGGAGTCGCGCGGTTCGCGGCTCGTGGTCCGTTCCGGGGACCCGGCGGTCGAACTCGCGGCCGTTGCCAAGGCATGCGGCGCCACGCACGTGACATGCTCGCGTCGCTACGAACCCGCGGCGATGGCGGACGAGGAGCGCGTGGCCGACGCATTGACTCGGGCAAAGCTTGTCTTCTCGCGCACGGGTTCGAACCTCCTCTTCGATCCGTTCGAGATCCGCTCCCAGACCGGCACCGCGTACAAGGTGTTCACGCCCTTCTGGCGATGCTGCCTTGCTCGGCCCGCGCCCGATGCGCCGCGGCCTGCGCCCGCCCGCATCCCCGCGCCGGCCACGTGGCCGACCGGCGTCACGATCGATTCGCTTGCGCTCCTGCCCACCATCCCGTGGGACGCGGGCTTTGCGTCATGCTGGACGCCGGGCGAGGCGGGCGGTCGTGCGCGCCTGCAGGCGTTCGTTGCAGGGCCCATCGGCCAGTACTCGGAACAGCGCGACATTCCGGGCGTGCACGGCACGTCCATGCTTTCTGCGCACCTCCACTTCGGCGAGGTGGGCCCGCGTGTTGCGTGGCACGCGGCGCAGGAGGCGATGCGCGGCAAGGGTTCGTCGTTCGTCGCCAACGCCGAGAAGTTCCGCGCCGAGCTCGGGTGGCGCGAATTCGCGGCGCACGTCCTGGCGAACTTCCCGCGTACGTCCGACGATCCGCTCCGCATGGAGTTCCGGAAGTTCCCGTGGCGCGAGGACGCCGCCAAGCTCCGCGCGTGGCAGCGCGGGCGCACCGGCTATCCGTTCGTCGATGCCGGCATGCGCCAACTCTGGCACACGGGCACCATGCACAACCGCGTCCGCATGGTGGTGGCCAGCTTCCTGGTGAAGCACCTCCTCATGGACTGGAAGCACGGTGCGCGCTGGTTCTGGGATACGTTGCTGGACGCCGACCTGGCGAGCAACACGCTCGGCTGGCAGTGGGCGGGCGGGTGCGGCGCCGACGCGGCCCCGTACTTCCGCATCTTCAACCCGGTGACGCAGGGCGAGAAGTTCGACGCCGCCGGCGACTACATCCGACGCTGGGTGCCCGAACTCGCGAGCCTGCCCGGGGAATGCATCCATGCTCCGTGGGATGCGCCGCCGCTGGCGCTCTCCATGGCGGGCGTGACGCTCGGCGAGGACTATCCGCACCCGATCGTCAACCACGTCAAGGCGCGCGAGGCGGCGCTTGCGGCGCTGACGACGGTCAGTGCGAAGCCAGGCGCGGCCACGGGCGCGGACTGATCACCACTTCGAGTTGCTTGCCGACGCCGTGGGGCTCACCATGATCTTGTCGATCCGGCGTCCGTCGAGGTCCACCACCTCGAACGTCCACCCGCACCAGCGGGCGCGGTCGCCGGTGGAGGGCAGGTCGCCAAGCAGCGCCGTGACGAGTCCCGCGGCCGTGGCCACGTCGGGCAGCTCATCGGCAGCGTCGGCATCGAGGCCAAGCGTCGCGAGCACGTCCGGCATCGGCAGCCGGCCGTCGAGGAGCCAAGAGCCGTCCTCGCGACGGGTGGCGTGCGGCTGCTCGTCCTCGCCCTTGCGGCCCATGTCGCCGAGGAGCGCCTGCACCACGTCGTTGGCGGTCACCAGCCCTTCGAGTCCACCGTGCTCGTCGACCACGAACGCGATGCGGGTGCGGTTCGACTGGAAGAGCTGCAGCAGCTTGAGGGCGGGCATCGAGTCCGGCACGTAGACCGGGGCCTGCATCACCGTGGACACCTGGAAATCCGCACCCGCCAGCAGGCCGTAGGAGATGAGGTCCTTGACGTGCACCACGCCCTGCAGGCGGTCGATCGATCCCTGGCACACCGGGAAGTGGCTGAAGGGTGCCGTGCCGATGAGGACACGCACGTCCTCCGCCGGCATCGTGCCGTCGATCCAGGTGATCTGCCCGCGCGGCACCATCAGGCTCTTGGCGGTCATGTCGCCGACGCGGAGCGCGCGTTCGAAGATGCGGTGTTCCATCGGGTCGAACACGCCCGAGCTCGCGGCCTGCGCCACCATGGCCTTGACGTCTTCCTCGCTGACATCCTCGCTGCGCGCGCGAATGCCCAGGAGCCGCATGATCGCGTCGGTGGATCCGGTCAGGATCCGCACGGGAACCACGGCCACGCGCGCCACCCAGAGGATCGGCGTGGCAGTGACCGACGCGATCTGCTCGGGATACGCGATGCCCAGCTGCTTCGGCACCAGTTCACCGAAGACCAGGAGGAAGTACGAGAGCCCGGTGATCACCGAGACGAACGCAATGAGTTCCGCATGGGGCGCCAGCGCCGGCCACTGCTGCAGCCAGGCCTCCATGTGGTGCGAGAGCTCGCGCTCACCGTAGGCGCCTTCGACGATGGCGGTCATCGTCATGATCAACTGCACCGTGGAAAGGAGCTTGGAAGACTCGCGGTGGAGCTTCAGCGCATTGCGGGCGCCGCGGTTTCCGCGAGACACCATCGCCTGGAGCCGTGCCGGGCGCGCGGTCATGACCGCCAACTCGGAGGCCGCCACGCATGCGTTCAGGACGATCAGTGCGCCCAGGATGCAGAGTGTGAGTGTCATGCCGCCACCCCCGCAAGCTTCGCCTGCCGACGGCGCCAGGCAAACCACGGCGCAAGGGCGGGCACCAGGCCGAGCATTGCCGCGGCCCAGGTGGCGCCCACCAGCTGGCCCTTCGATTCGTCGCAGAACATGACTGCCAGCGGGCCGATGACGTAGCCGAGGCCGATGAGCGCCTCGAAGCGCCCGCCCGCGTCGACTTCCGCGCCGCCCACCGCCATGGCGTAGTAGATGCCGGCGTAATAGATGGTGCCGTGCCCGGCGCCGAACATCGCGAGGCCGACGAACGCCATGGTGGCGCTGGTGGCCATGATGGTCAGGGCGAATCCACCGGCCAGGAGCGCCACCGCCACGGCCAGCGTGGACCAGCGCGCGTGCCAGAACGTGACCTGCGAAAGCGCCATCACCACGAACGTGCGCGCGAACATCCACACGGACGCGAGCGGAGTCTTCATGCCATCGTCGAGCGCCAGGTCGCGCAGCAGGAACGGAAGCACCGGGCCGATCACGCTGATGAAGACGTAGCTCGCCGGAATGATGAACCGCGTGGCCTTCAGGAGGTACGGGTACTGCGGCGCAATGTGCGTGTGCGCGTGTTCCGGCGGGTGCGGCGCGGGGCACGACGGGAACCAGCGCAGGAGGACGAGCGAAAGCGCGGAGACCGGCAGCATGGCGAGCAGGCTGTACTGCGCCTCGCCGACGGCCATGAGCGGTGCCATGAGGAGGAGCGAGGCGCCCGTGGCCGACATCCACGTCACGTTGAAGTAGCCGAGCGAGCGGCGCATGTTGCCGCCGTGCTGTCCGCTCGAGACGTAGCTCTCCATCACCGGCCAGAGGGAGGCGCCCACCGCGCTCAGGATGCACGACGCGGCGATCAGTCCCCAGACGCCGGTGAGCGCCACGAACGACGCCGCCACCTGCACGAGGAAGACGCCGGCCAGCCATCCTCGCGGCGTGAGCCCGCCGCGGGTGCCGAGCTTGCGCAGGAGCGAGCCCGAGAAGAACGCCACCACCACGTAGACCGCCGCCTCCGCAAGCGCCAGCGCCAGGTTCTGCGCCTTGGTGAATCCGTACTGCCGCTCGGTGACGAACGGCACGCCGGACCACAGGATGCCGCTCGCGAGCGAATTGGCCCAGGTGACCGTCAGCACCGCCCAGCGGGGAGCGACGCCTCCTTCCGCGGAGGCCTGGGCGTTCGCGGGCAGCTGTGTTGCGGAGGCGGGCACGAACGCGCAGGATAGGGCAGGGTCCGGCATGGTTGCGCGGGCCCCGTCAGCACCCATACACTGCCTGATCGGACGCGCAGTATGTCCGGACATGTCCTTGTAGCTCAATTGGATAGAGCGCCGCCCTCCGAAGGCGGAGGTTGTGGGTTCGACCCCCGCCGAGGACGCTTCTCCCCGCACCCGCGTGGGCCCGCCATGACAGACGCCACGCCTCCTGGATCCGCCACACCTCCTGGAACCGCCACGCCTCCCGGAACCGCCACGCCGATGGCCATCCGCGACTTCCAGCGGATGATCCACGAGCGCTACTACGCCACCGACAGCGCCCGCGGTGCCGGCAAGACCTTCCTCTGGTTCTCCGAGGAGGTGGGCGAACTGGCCCACGCGCTCGGCAACCTGGAAAAGGGAAAGCCGGACCGCGCCAACCTGGAGGAGGAGTTTGCCGACGTCCTCGCGTGGCTCACCACGCTGGCGAACATCTCCGGAGTGGATCTGGAGCAGGCGATCCGCGCCAAGTACACGACGGACGGTGGGCCGAAGGGGACCAAGTGACCGCGTCGCCGGCTGCGCCTGCGTGCGACATCTGCCGGATCCATGGCGATGCCGCCCGGTACGGCGACCTGGAATGCCATCGCGGCGCTCACTGGCTGGTGCGCCATCATCCGCTGCCCTCGCCGCTGGTCGGCTGGACGTTCCTGTGCACGGTGCGCCACGTGCAGGGGCCGGCGGACTTCACGGATGCCGAGGCCGACGGCTTCGGCCGTGCGATGCGCGCGGTTTCCGCGGCGGTCCGTTCGATCACCGGTTGCGACCGGGTCTATGCCATTGCCTTCGGGCAGGGCGCGCCCCACCTCCACGTGCACCTGGTCCCGCGCTTTGACGCCGAGGGGGGCACACGCGCCTGGAACGTGGCGGACTGGTATCGCGCGGTCGAGCGCGGCGAGCGGCCGGCTGCCGACCCGACAGCGGTGGCTGACTTCGTCCGTCGGTTGCGCTCGACGCTGGCGTCGGCACCGATCGGCTGATGCGTTCAGAATCCCGCGCGCGATGCTGGCGCTGCGTGTGCGGCGTCCGTACGCTGCTACCGGCATGGATGCCGCTCGAAGTCCCAACTCCCCGTCACGCGCTGCAGTGAAGCGCGCGCCTGCAGGCCCACGCCTGACGGAACGGCTGCGTGGCGAGATCCACGGTGCAGCGCTCGATTTCGTGGTGGAGCGCTACGAGCTCACCGTGTCGCAGCGCGAGCAACTGGCATCGATCCCCATCCGTTGGCGCCGCAGTCGCGGAGGCAGTGCGTACTACCAGCGCGCGGCGCGCGGCTTCGATGGCCCGCACATCCTGCTGCGCGTGGCGCCGGCCGCGGTCGGCAAGTGGCACACCTACCGGCGTGCGCGGGCGCGCTTCTCGACGCCGCCCGGCGGCATCGAGCTCGATGCAATGCTCCTGGCGAAGGCCGTGCTCGTGCACGAGTTCACGCACGCGCTGCAGCACGGTGCCTGCGGCCACGCGCGTCGCTCCTTCAGCGAGGTCGAGACCACGGAGAACGAGATCGAGTTCATCCGTCGGCACGCGCCGGAGGCGTTCGCGCAGCTGACACCGGTGGTGCGCCGCGCACCGCGCAGGAAGGTGCGTCGCGCGCCGGCTCCGCCGAGCGGGCTGGCGGTGCTGCGTGCCATCGTCCTGCGTGCTGCCGGGACGCTTGCCGGGCTCATCCAGCCGGCGAAGCCAGCAGCGCACGGGCCGCGCTCGAGCCGGCCACGTGCCCGCTCGCCCAAGCCCACTGGAAATTGAAGCCGCCGATGCGGCCATCGACGTCGCAGACCTCGCCAGCGAGGTAGAGCCCTGGCACGAGGCGGCTTTCCATCGTCTCGAGCCGGATCTCGGCGAGCGGCACGCCACCCGCCATCGCTTCGGCGAAGGTGTAGCCACGGTCACCGGTGACGGGAAGCGGCGTACCCGCGACAAGCTGCGCCAGCGCGCGTCGGCGCTCGCGCGGAAGCTGCTGCGCGGTGGCCGCCGGGTCTGCGTCCGCTGCAGCGCAGACCGCGCGCATCAGGCGCTCCGGGAGCCACGTCCGCAGGACGCTTCCCACGCCGCGACCCTTCGCGTCGACGAGTGCGCGGTCGACGGCTTCCACCTCCGTGCCGGGAGTCCACGAGAGTTCGAGCCGCGCACCGGGGTCTTCGAATCGGGCCATCGTCCAGTGCCTGCTGATGTTGAGGACGCTCGGCCCGGAGAGTCCGAAGTGCGTGCACAGCGTGCTGTCCGTGAAGGACACCAGCTTCTTGCCGGTGCCCGAGCGCAGGACAAGCTCCGCCGGCACCGTGAGGCCGCTGAGCTCGGTGATCCAGTGGCGCTCCGGCAGGCGCAGCGGCACTAGCGCCGGAATCAGGTGGTCGGTGATGGAGTGGCCGAGCGTGCGCGCGAATTCCAGGCCTGCGCCGTCGGAACCGGACTTCGGAAGCGCCTTGCCGCCCGTGCAGAGGATCACGCGCCGCGCCAGCACGTGGCCGCTCGCGGCGCGCACCAGGAAGCCATCGCTCGTGCGCTCGATCCCCTCCACGCGGTCCGGGTGCGTGAGCCGCACGCCGGCAGCCCGTGCCGCGTCGAGGAGCGCATGCAGCACGGTGTGTGCGTCGTCCGAGACGGGGAACAGCTTCCCCGTGTCCTCCTGCTTCAGCTCCACGCCGAGATCGGCGAAGAACCGCACCGTCTCGTCCACGCCGAAGCGGCGAAGCACCTTGCGGATCGCCGGGGGCGTGCTGCCCGCGTAGTCCGCATCGTCCACGCGCCAGTGGGTGACATTGCAGCGGCCGCCGCCGGCCACCAGGATCTTGGCGCCGAGCCGGCGTGCGCCGTCGAACGCCTCGACGCGCAGTGCGGCGCCCGACTCCTGTGCCGCGCGGCCGGCCCAGATGCCGGCGAACAGCCCCGCAGCACCGGCGCCCACGATGGCGACGTCCGTGCGACGCGGAGCCTCGGCGCCCGCGCCAGTCACTTCGCCGCTTCCGCCGTCACGGGCAGCGATTCACCGAGCTTGACGGTGGCGGTGACCTGCTTCGCCTTCTGCGCGGTCCAGGTGAGCGTGATGGGCGTGCCGGCCGATCCCTTCACCAGGAACCGTGCCGCCGCGCGCCCGTTGCCGGGAACGCCGCGCTCGAACTGCAGCGTGGCGGGGCGGAATGCCTGGAGATCCATGGTGCGGTCGGTGCGGTTGGCAAGCTTGCCTGCCGCGGAGACGTCGGCACCCGTGAGCGCCAGCGTGTCGGCCAGTCCGATGCCCTTGTCCGCGGCACGCGCCGTGCGCGTGGGGATCACGCGGTCGTTGGCGACGGTGACCGTCACTTCCCACAGGCCCGGCGTCGCTTCCTTGGTCTCCACGCTCTCGAAGCGCAGGAGCGGCATCTGGTCGGCGTGGAACATGGTGAAGGCGAAGTTGCGGTGCAGCTCCTCCTCCATCATGAATGGCGGCGGGATGCGCGAGGAGAACTTGGTGCCACCGCCCACGAGCACGTTGCCGTATTCGGGATGCTTCACCTCATGGAGCGGCACGCGCGTCTGCCCGAAGAGCATCCGCTCGTTCCAGGTGCGGCGCTCGTCATCGCTCGGCTCCTGGCCGTCCTGCATGATTCGCTTGTCGGTCCAGAGCTCGTTGGTGAGGGCGATGATGCCCAACCCCTCGGCGAACCAGTTCACCAGGCCGCCATGCACGGTGTAGAGGTCCTTGTGGATCACCATCGATCGGTAGAACGGGAGCATCTTCTCGCCCGTCGACTGGATCCGGTCGTACACCGCCACGTCCGTGGCGGGATAGTCGCCCTCGCGCCACGGAGCGCCGGGACCGCGCAGGATCATTCCGCCCGCGTTGTGGTACGCCTGCGCCGCGGCGATCTGCGGCTTGGAGAGCACCCAGTCCGCGATGGCGCGCGTCTCCGGCCAGCACAGCGGATACGTGCCGGCGCCGCCCTGGATGTTCTCCGGCTCCCACCCCGTGGGGAAGTTGCGGTTCATGTCGTAACCGCCGGGACCGTCCTCGTTGACGCGTCCGTCGCCGTCGTTGTCGACGCCTTCCTGTCCGGCGGGCGTCCATTGGCCGTACTCGCGCGTGCCGTCGGCCTTCGGCTCTGCCGGCACCGGGATCATCCGGTCCGCATCGCGCGGATCGCGCCTGTGCGTTCCGAACGGATCCGGCCGCCACATCTGCGTGATGTGGCCGTCACCGTCGAGGTCATCGGGGCCATCCTCGTCGGCCATGGCGTCGCCGTCGTTGTCGACCGGCTTCTGCCCGGTGCGCGCCGAATTCGGCGTGTTGGCATTGGTGAACCACTCCGCGCGGCCGTCCGGATTGACCAAGGGCAGCAGGTAGAACGTGCTGCGGTCCACGATGTCGGTGATCTTGCCCACGTTCCCGTATGCCGAGAGCAGGTACCACGCGGTGTAGAGCACGGTCTCGCCCGCCTGGATCTCGTTGGCATGGATGGCGCCGTCGATGTACATGGCGGGCTTGGAGCCCTCGTCGCCGGTGCGGCGGTTGTTGATCACCATCGCCAGGAAGGGTCGCCCGAGCGCCGTGGTGCCGATCCGCTCCACGCGGCAGAGCTCGGGATAGGCCTCGGCCAGCTTGAACATCTGGTCGTTGATGCCCTGGACGTCAGAGAAGCGGTTGAACGGGATGTCCACCTTCGACGGGATCTGCTGCTGCGCGCCTGCAAGGCCGGTGCAACCGAGCGCAAGCGTCAGTGCGAGGAGTGCGTGCTTCACGGCTGGGCTCCCTTCGCGGGCGCCGGGGCGGACGCGGCGGGCGCATCGACCGGCATGCCGTCACGGAACGCCCATCGCTGGAGCGGCATTCCGCCGTACGTCAGCTCCACCATCACCGTCTCGTCGGGCGGCGCCACCACCAGCCACGACACCTGGCGCGTCTCGCCCGGGTCGATGCCGCGCACCACGTCGTTGCGGCGCCCGGACTTCAGCTGTTCGAACGGGGTGGAGATCCGCACCATGTAGCTCGGAGCCACCGCATCCGCGCGGCCGCCGCGCATCACGGTGGGCAGGCGACCGGTGTTCGAGAGCACGGTGTCGATCTTCCAGAGCGAGGGTCCGGTGGCGGTGACCGTTGGCTTGGCGAGGGTCACGCGTGGCCGGCTGTCGGCCAGCTTCGCGAGGAATTCGGCGGTCTTCGCGCCCAGCGGAGCCACGTCGGCGAGCGGGGGATTCTCCTTGAAGCCGGGCACCCAGCCACCCACCTCGACGTCCCTGATCTGCGGATGCTCAGTGCGCGTCCACGGCACGAAGCCGGTGCCGCCACGCATGGTGTCGCTGTAGGCGAGCCACGCCGCGGCTTCCTCGTCCGAGGGCTTCGGTGCGTCCTTGCCGTCCTTCTTCTTGTCGGCGTCCTTGTCCTGCTTCGGATCCTTCTCCTGCTTCGGATCCTTCTCCTTCTTCGGATCCTCGTCCCTCTTCGCTTCCTTGTCGCCTTCCTGCAGGTCCGGTCGTCCCCACAGCGTCGAGGCAACGGTCGGGATGCCGCGCTGGGCATTCATCCATGCCACGAAGCTGCCGGCCGGATCGCGCGCTTCGGTGCGCTTCTGGCCAACGGTGTCGCGCCAGGCCTTCGCCACCTCGGCATATGAGCCAGCGTCGGCCTCGTCGATCATCATCGGCATGCCGCCACTGGTGCGTTCCTTGCCACTCGGGACATTGATCACCGTGTCGTGACGACCCAGGACGAGCGACGCGAAGATGTTCGGGTGGCTGACCACGAAATCGGCGATCGCCTTGCTCTCCGGGGCGAGCAGCGGGTACGCGCCGGCCTCGTCCTCGAACTCCGGCCAGCGGTGCGGGAAGTTGCGCTCCGGGTCGATGCCGCCGGGCCAGTCCTCGCCAAGGCGGCCGTCGCCGTCGGTGTCGATGGCCTCGGTCCACACGGTGAAGACCGGCACCTCGCCGGCCTTCGCATCGGGGGCCCGCATCAGGCGCGGCTCCGCGGGGTCGGCCAGGACCGTCGGGGTCAGGAACGGCGGCATGGTGCCGGGCGCACGCATTTGCGTGATGAGCCCGTCGCCGTTGAGGTCGCGGGGCGCGTCCTCCTCGGTGATGCCGTCGCGGTCGTTGTCGTGCGCCACGCCGTCGCCGGAGTAGTTGCGACGCGGGCCGCGCGCGAAACCCTCCGCAGCGTCCGGATTTCCGCGCGCGATCACGTAGACGGTGATCTCCTTCAGGAGTTCCGGGCGGTCCCGGAGGATGGATTCCGCTGCGACCAGCACGGCCTCGGTGCCGGACCAGCGGGGACCGTCCATGCCGGCAAGCACCAGGATGGCGGGGCGCTGTTGGTCCGCGCCGTCCGCAGAGAGCGTCAGCATCTGGATGGCGCGCTTGCGCGGGGAGTACGCCAGGTCGGACACGACGACCTTCTCTGGGTAGCGGGCCCGAAGCGTCTCGATTGCCGCAGCGAGGGAGGTGGTGTCGCGGCGCTCGACCGGGGAGATGGCGGTCGGCGTGGCCGGCTCGGCGGCAGGCGGAGCGGGCGGTGCGGCGGACGCCTGCGGAGGCGTGGCCGTCTGTGCGGACAGTGCAAGTGCGAGGAGCAGGGTCTTCATGGGTGTTCCGTCGTTGCGTGCCTGCGGTATGCAGGATCAGAGCTCTGGCTTGGCGCCTTCCACCATCTGCGCGTTCTCCATCACGTAGAGGCCCACGAGCCAGTTCTCCACGAGGTAGGGGTCGACCTTCAGCGTGCCGCGCACGCCGCCGAAGTTGAACGAGGCATGCTTGCCACCGCGCTTGGCCGGTTCGGAGAGCTTCACCTCGATGGCGTCGTAGGGCGTGGGCGGTACGCCGATGCAGCACCCGTCCCACTGGTTGAGCATGACGAGGAGTTCCTTGGTCTCGCTCACCATCAGCGGGAAGGCCAGGTAGCCATCCACCTCCACCACCTTGCCGTCGAGCATGGCGATTCGCTGCGGGATCTCGCGCTGCTGCAGGCGGGGAACGTAGGTCTCCGAGGCGCTTGCCAGGCACTCCCAGCTGACGCGGTAGGGCTTGGCCGCGGTGCCCTCGCCGCGGATCTCGTACTTGCCGTCGGCGTAGAGGAGCATCTCGCCGGTCTTCTCGTCCTTGCG
>CAMBSR010000054.1 GCA_945870475.1 Phycisphaera mikurensis NBRC 102666 | reverse complement strand
GGCGGTGCCGATGGCGCGGGCCTCGTCCACCAGCGCGTCGAGCTCCGGCGTGCTCACGGCGAAGTCGTCGCGCAGCGACTGGTGGCTCTGCGCCATGAAGAGCCCGAAGAGCTCGAGGTCCTCGCGGCGCAGCGCATTGGCCGCCATCTGCACGCGCTGGATCTCGCGCACCACGTGGCGCGCGCGGCGCTCGAGGAGCGAGGGGAGCTGCCTGGCCTTGAGCACGGACTCGTCGATCTCGCGCAAGGACGGCACCGCCAGCGCGCGCGCCGCTTCCTCCACTTCGCGCCGCCGCTCCGCGTAGCGCCCGTCGCCGAGCGAGCGATGCACGCCGGAGTCGAACACCAGGAGCGACACGCGCGACGCCGGCGGGAACGGCACGAAGCGCACGTCGAGCGAGCGGCAGTCGAGGAGCATGGCGTGCTCGGCGCGGGAGAGCGCGCACGCGATCGGATCCATCATTCCGCAGGGAACACCCGCAAAGCGCGCCTCGGCCTCCTGGCACATGCGCGCCAGCGGGATGCCGAAGAGCGGTGCGGAGAGCGCCTCGGCGATGGCGGTGGAGAGCGAGACCGCGAATGCGGCGCTCGAACTGAGGCCCGCGCCGATCGGCACGTCGCTTGCGAAGGCGATCTCGAGCGGCGGGATCCGCACGCCCTCGCGTGCGAAGCCGGCGAGCACGCCGGTGGCCAGGTTCGCCCACGCGGCGTCGCCGGTGGCGCGCGGCGCGCTTTCGGCGGAGGCGGGGTCCGGCAGCTCCACCAGCGAGCGCAGGTCCTCGCTCCAGGCGCGCCAGCGGCCGTCGGTGGACCGCCGCAGCGCGGTGACGCAGTCGCGGTCGATGGCGACGGGAAGCACGTGGCCGTCGGAGTAGTCGACGTGCTCGCCGATCAGGTTGACGCGACCAGGCGCACGTGCGAGGACGTCCGGACGACCGCCGAAGCGTCGGGCGAAGGCCTGCATCGCACGCAACGCAGCGGTGTTGGACGGGTCGGCAGACACGCCCGGAGGATACGCATCGCACGTGTGCGCACTACAATGGCCGGACCATGAAGGATCTGATCGTCGCAAGGGGACTCCGCAAGTCCTTCGGCGCGTTCGAGGCGGTCCGAGGAATCGACCTGGTGGTCCCTGCGGGACAGGTCCTCGGTTTCCTCGGCCCCAACGGCGCCGGCAAGAGCACCACCATGCGCATGCTGACCGGGTTCCTGGAGCCCACCGCGGGCACCGTGGTGCTCGACGGCATCGCGCTCGCCGATGAACCCATCGCCGCCAAGCGCACCTTCGGCTACCTGCCGGAAGGCGCGCCCGCCTACGGAGACATGCGCGTCGAGGAGTTCCTCCTCTTCGTGGCGCGCGCCCGCGGCTACGGGCGGGACGAGGCCCATGCGCGCGTGGACGCCGCCATTGCGCGGCTCCACCTGGGGCCGTACCGCAAGCAGCTGGTGGAGACGCTCTCCAAGGGCTACAAGCGCCGCACCGGCCTGGCACAGGCCATCCTGCACGACCCGCCGATCCTGGTGCTCGACGAACCCACCGACGGCCTCGACCCGAACCAGAAGCACGAGGTGCGCGAACTGATCCGCCACCTCGGCGGCGACCGCGCGGTGGTGCTCTCCACGCACATCCTGGAAGAGGTGGAGGCGGTGTGCACGCGCGCGGTGATCATCAACGAGGGACGCGTGGTCTTCGACGGCACGCCGCGCGAGCTCGACGCCAAGGTCCCGGCCGACGTGGCGCGCAACCGGCTCGACCACGTCTTCCGCATGCTGACCACCAGCGACACCTCGGGCAGCAACACCCGCGCCGGCGCCGCAGGAGGTGCACGATGAACGCCCCCGCACGCATCCGCGCGATCTTCCGCCGCGAGTTCGGCGCGTACTTCGCCAGCCCGCTCGCCGGGATCTTCCTGGTGATCTACCTGTTCATGTCCGGCATCTTCATGTTCCAGCTCGGCGGCTTCTACGAGCGCGGGCAGGCGGACCTGCGGCCGTTCTTCCAGGGGCAGCCGTGGCTCGACCTCTTCCTGGTTCCGGCGCTCAGCATGCGCCTGTGGGCCGAGGACCGGCGCACCGGCACGGTGGAGCTCCTCCTCACCCTGCCCTTCTCGGTGTGGGACCTGGTGCTCGGCAAGTTCCTCGCCGCATGGGCGTTCGCGTGCGTGGCGCTCGCGCTGACCGCGCCGCTCTGGATCACCGTCGGCTGGCTGGGCAACCCCGACCACGGCGCCATCTTCGTGGGCTACGTGGCATGCGCGCTCCTTGCCGGGTGCTTCCTGGCGGTGGGCGCGTTCCTCTCGGCATTCACCAAGAACCAGGTGATCGCCTTCGTCCTCTGCGGCGTGGCGAGCTTCCTGCTCCTGGTCACCGGGTTCCCGGTGGTGCTCGACTTCGTCAGCGGCTGGCTGCCGCGCGTGGCCGTGGAGGCCATCTCCTCCATGAGCGCGATGACCCATTTCGAGAGCATGATGCGCGGCGTCCTGGACGCGCGCGATGTGCTCTATTTCGCATCCGTGACCGCGGCGTTCCTGTTCCTGAACGGCGTCGTGGTCGAGTGGAAGAAGGCGGAGTGAACCCATGGCTGCACGCACCGAGACCCGACGCAACGCACTGCTGACCGTCGCCGCCGTGCTGGTGGGCGTGGTGGCGCTCAACACCGTGATCGACGTGCTGGCCCGCAGCACGCGCATCGACCTCACGCAGGACCGGCTGTACAGCACCAGCAAGGGCGTGGACCGCACGCTCGGCACGCTCGACGAGCCGGTGCGCATCGACTTCTTCTGGACGCAGGAAGGCTCCAAGGACCAGCCGCTCATCCGCGCGCACGCGCAGCGCGTGCGCGAGTACCTGGAGGAGATCCGCAGCCGTTCGAACGGGAACGTCGAGGTGCGCTTCATCGACCCCGAGCCCTTCAGCGAGGCCGAGGACGAGGCGCGCGCGGCGGGGCTGCCGGCGCTGGCCGTCGATGGCAGCGGCCGCACGCTGACCCTCGGCCTGGTGGTGCGCGGCCCCACCGACCGCAAGGAGACCATCCCGTACCTCTCGCCGGAGAACGAGCCGCTGCTGGAGTACCAGCTCCTGCGCGCCATCTCCTCGGTGGGCCGGCCCACGAAGCCGAAGGTCGGCCTGCTGAGCACCATCCCGCTCGAGGGCGGCATGGACCCGCGCAACCCGATGCAGCAGAAGGGCCCGCCGGTGGTGATCCAGCAGCTGCGCGAGCAGGCCGACGTGGTGACCATCGATCCTGCCGCGGAGAAGCTTCCCGACGGCATCGCCGCGCTCATGCTGGTGCAGCCGCGCAAGCTCTCCGACGGCATGCTGCATGCCATCGACGCATGGGCGGTGGCGGGCAAGCCGATCATCGTGCTGGCGGATCCGTATGCGGAGACGGACACCGGCCCCGACGCGAGCGCCATGGGCGCCAAGCGCGGCGGAACCACGTATGACCTCGGTCCGCTCCTGGCGGCGTGGGGCGTGGACATCCCGAAGGACATGGTGGTGGGCGACCTCGCGCACGCCACGCGCATCCGCGCCCCCGCCAAGAACGGCGGCGTGCGCGAGCTCGACTACCCGGCGTGGCTCTCGCTGACGCCGGACACCTTCACGAAGGACGACCCGCTGGTGGGTGGGCTGCAGTCGCTCAACTTCATGAGCGTGGGGTCCATCGAGCAGGTGCCGGGCGCGAAGTCCACCGTGGCGCCGCTGGTGCGCACGAGCGACCGCTCGCAGCTCATCCAGACGCTCAAGCTCGGCTTCTTCGGCGACCCGGAGCAGCTCATCAAGGACTTCAAGGCGGACGGCAAGCCGAAGATGCTCGCCGCGCGCATCACCGGCGAGATCGCCTCGGCGTATCCCGCGGCCGCGGGCGTTGCCGCCGCCACGGGCAAGGCGAACATCCTGCTGATCGCGGATGCCGACCTCCTGGCGGACGACACCTGGGTGACCGACGACCGCGCAGGCGGCATGAACGTCGGCAAGCGTGCCATCGCCGACAACGGCCCGCTGGTCCTCAACTCCGTGGAGCTGGCGGCCGGCAACCCGGCGCTTGCCGAGATCCGCGCGCGCGGCCAGTTCCGGCGCCCCTTCACCAAGGTGGAGGACATGCGCAAGGAGGCGGAGACCAAGTACATCGCCCGCGAGAAGGAGCTGCAGGACGAGATCCAGCGCACCGAGCTCCAGATCGGCGAACTGCAGCGCGAGCGCACCTCCGACGGCATGCAGCAGATCGTGCTGACGCCCGAGCAGGCCGCGCGCATCGGCGAGCTGCAGAAGAGCATGGTGGCTTCGCGCAAGGAGCTGCGCCAGGTGCAGCATGACCTGCGGCGCGACGTGGAATCGCTCGGCACCAGGCTGCTGGTCCTCGACGCCATCGTGTGGCCGCTGGCGGTGGCCGCGGTGGCGCTTGCCTGGTACATGGTCCGTGGCCGGACGAGCCGGCGGGAGGCATCCACGTGAATCGGAAGATGGCCATCGGAGTGGTGGCGGGCGCGGTGGGGCTCGTGGGCGTGGCGTTCGTCCTGTCCTCGCGGCGCGACATGACGCCCGAGCGCGAGCGCGGCTCCGCGCTGCTGCCCGGCCTCGAGGCGAAGGCGCCGGAGATCGGCGCCGTGGAGGTGCTCCGCGGCAACGCCACGGTGCGCCTCGAACGCCAGCCCGACGATCGCTGGAAGCTCGTCACCAACGACGGCTATCCCGCGCGTGCGGAACTGGTGCGCGCGCTCCTCGTGAGCGTCGCGGGCCTCACCGTGGATGACCGCATGACCGCCAAGAAGGAGCGCCACGGCGAGCTCGGCCTCGCGTGGCCGGACGACTCCGGCACGTCGCGCCTGGTGCGCTTCCTCGGCAAGGGGCCTGGCGCCGCACCCGTGGCAGAAGTGGTGCTCGGCGAGGAGCGCTTCGCGCCGGATGCCGTGTTCGCACGCCTTCCCGCTCAGGACCAGACCTGGCGCACGCTCGGCCGCGTGCAGGTGCCCGCGGATGCGCTGGCGTGGATCGATCGCACGCTGCTCTCGCTCCCCGCCGGCGAGACGCGCTCGGTTTCCTTCGACGGCATCGTCGCCACGCCGCCCGCCAACGATCCGGGGCCGCAACCCGGCATGCCGCGCATGCCGTGGGCCACGGACGTGGCCGACGCCGAGCGCGCGCAGTGGTCCGACGCGCAGGCGGAATCGGCGAAGACGGGACTGCCCTCGTTCCTCGAGCGCCTGGAGTTCGACGGCGTCCGCAAGGCGCACACGGATGCGGCGAGCGAGCCCGCGTGGTCGCCGTCCTTCGAGCTGAAGTCCGCCACCGTCACCTTCAACGGGCACAAGGAAGCGGACGGCACGTGGTTCACGCTCTCGATCGTGCCCACGCCCGGCGCCCCCGCGCCCGAGCCGGCGAAGCGCGACGGCGACCCCTTCGTGCCGGACTGGCAGAAGCTTGCAGCCGCCACCGCGGGCTGGGAATTCCGCATGCCGGAATGGAAGGCCGACACGCTTCGTCGCATGCGCGCCCCCGCCGACCCGGCGAAGGATCCGCAGGCGCCCACGCTGCTGACGCCGGCGGCATCGCCCGACGAGTGAGCGCATTCCCGGACCAACATCCGGCCCGCGGGCGTTGAATTCGACGAAGGGGGCCGTCACAGGCGGTATTTGCCGCGTTTGCGGGGATGAGCCTTGACTCGCCTCGGCGGATTCCCGATGGTCAGGGCGTAGACATGCCGGGCATTGCCGACAACCTGTGTTGCGGGAGGGACGCCCGGCCGTCATGAGGAGGAAGGGCCGATGCGACATCGCATTCCAATGAAGTTCCGGCCGATCGCACTCCTCGGCGCAGGTGCGCTCATCGCCGTCGCCGGGCTGGTGTTCGTGATCCACGATCTCCGGCTCGACAATGCCGGTGGTCCTGCGCAGCTGAGCCGCGCAGCCATCCGCGGCTCCGATGCCGCCGACAGCGACGCACCGCTCACCCTCATCGCCGTGCGGGACGCCGCGCGCGACGCCCGCGAGGCACTCGAGGACGCGGTCAATCCGGCATTCCGCCGCACCGATGCCATCTCCCACGAGGCCGACATCGCCTCCGCCGTGGCACGGCGCGACTCCGTGATCCTGGAACGCATCGCCAACGAGGAGATCCGCCGCAGCCGCGACGTGGACGCCGTGGCCTTCGTCGATGCCGATGGCCGACTGCTCGCGGTCAACACGGTGGACGTGGACGGCAAGGCGTTCCCAGCCACGCGGCTCGAGCGACTGCTCGCGCAGGACATCTCGCAACGCCCCGTGGTGAGCGAATGCCTGCACTCCGGCGACTCCATGCCGGTGCTCGAGTTCCAGACCAACTGCGAATTCACCCGGATCCTCTGGGATTCCGTGGGCCTCTCGGTGGCATGCAGCGCGCCGATCATCGACCCGGTCACGCAGCGCCGCATCGGTGCGGTGACCACGCGCCTGCGGTTCGAGCGCATCGAGGCCGCCGTGGATCGTTCCGAGACCCCCGGCATCGACCTGATGGTGGTGGGCGACGACGGACGGGTGTTCGACGAGAACGTCCAGCGCGGCGAGCACGGTCCCGGCCTCCCGCAGTCGACGCTCGCCGGCCTGGTGGGCTCGCTCGACAGCGCCGGCACGAACCACGCGAGCGTGGCCGCCGCCGGGCACATTGCCTGCGCGTACCCCGTTCCCGGCCTCCGCGCCATCCGCGGCGGTGGGGTGAGCATCGTCGGCATCGCCGAACCCGCGCTCATCGCGGCAGAGACCGGCCAAGGCAGGCTGCTTGCCTCCGTCACCGTGATCACCATCCTCGCACTCGGCGCGCTGTGCGCGGCGCTCCTGGTGCAGTCGCGCCAGCAGCGTGCGGCGCGGTACGCGCTGGTGACGGCGCGCAACGAGGCCGACGCGGCGAGCCGCTCGAAGACCGAGTTCCTGGCGAACATGAGCCACGAGATCCGCACGCCGATGACCGCCATCCTCGGCTACGTGGACCTCCTTGCCGACCACGGCGACAGCGCACCGAACGCACCCAGCCGCGAGGAGGCGGTGGAGACCATCCGCCGCAACGCGCGGCACCTCCTCTCGCTGATCAACGACGTGCTCGACCTGTCCAAGGTGGAGGCCGGGCAGATGCACATGGACCGCCAGCGCGTGCGCACGCTCGACCTGGTGCAGGATGCGCTGCGCCTGATGGACGACCGCGCGCGGCAGAAGGGCCTGGCGCTGCGCCTCATCCTGGACGGCGACGTGCCCGACACCATCAGCACCGACCCCACGCGCCTGCGGCAGGTGCTCATCAATCTCCTCGACAACGCCGTCAAGTTCACCGACCAGGGCGCCGTGACGCTCACCCTCCGCCGCCCCGACCTGCAGTCCGGCATGGTGGCCTTCGAGGTGGCCGACACCGGCATCGGCATGACGCCCGAGCAGCTCTCGCGCCTCTACCAGCCGTTCATGCAAGCGGATATGTCCACCACGCGCCGCTACGGCGGCACCGGCCTCGGCCTGGCCATCACGCGTCGCTGCGTCGACATCCTGGGAGGCACCATCGCGGTGCGCAGCGCGCCGGGGAGCGGAGCCTCGTTCACCTTCACCATCGACGCCGGCGACCTGCAGGGCGTGCAGCCCGCGCGCCTGCGCAGCGGCGAGTCGGCCGCAGGCGAAGGCGGCCCGCTGCGCCTTCCTTCGGCCGTGCGGCAGCCGCTCTCGGGTGTGCGCGTGCTGCTGGCCGAGGACGGCCTCGACAACCAGCGCCTCATCCGCTTCCACCTGGAACGCGCGGGCGCGCGCGTCGACGTGGTCGACAACGGGGCCAAGGCCGTCGAGCGCGTGCAGGACTCCTCGCGCCTGGAGCGCCACGACGTGGTGCTCATGGACATGCAGATGCCCGTCATGGATGGCTACGAGGCGGTCCGCCGCTTGGTGGCCGCGGGCGAGCGCGTCCCCATCATCGCGCTGACCGCGCACGCCATGCCGGGCGACCGCGAGAAGTGCGTCGAGGCAGGCTGCCACGACTACCTCTGCAAGCCCGTCGACGCGCGCGCACTGATCGCCGCCATCCGGCACGCCATTGCGCCCGGAGCCACGGAGTGCACGGTGATGCGTCGGCCGGAAACGTTCACCGGGGAGTTCCCCGGCGGCCCCGCCCCGCGCGCGGCGGCCGGCTGAGGGATGCCTCCGCATTGACCGCCGCACGCCCGTTTCGCTAGCCTCCGGCGATGGCAACTCCCGGACGCTTCCGCCGCATCGCCGTCATCGCCCTCGTCAGCCTCGTTGCGCTCCTCGCCATCGCGTGGTTCGGGCGCAACATCATCGCCACCACGGTGGCGCGCTCGGTGGCTTCGCGGCTCCTGGGCGTGCAGGTGCAGATCGACTCCGTCAACCTCGACGTCTTCGGCCTGGGGGTCGACGTGAACGGGCTCATCATCGACAACCCCGCCGGCTGGGGTGCGCCGCACATGCTGGAGGCCAAGCAGGTCTCGGTGCGCGTCGCGGGCGAATCCACCACGCAGCGGCTGGTGGTGGACCTGGTGCAGCTCAGCGGGATCAAGGTCTGGTTCATCCGCGAAGGGGACCGCAACAACGTCTCGCAGATCGTCGGCAACCTGTCGGGCGGCGATACGGCCGCCAAGCCGGAGACCAAGGCGGCGGAGGGACCGAGCACCGAGCTCCTGATCCGCCTCCTGGTGCTGGACGACGTGGAAGTGCACTACACCGAGCGCGCCGCGCTGGTCGGCGACATCCCGGTGGCCGCCAAGCTGAAGCACGTGGAGGTGAAGGACATCAACGCCCGCACCGCCGGCAAGGACCTGGCGGAGAAGCTGGTGGGCCAGGTCTTCGAGGCCACCATGCTGGCCATCGTCTCCGAGTCGGGCGGCAAGCTCCCGGCGGTGTTCGGAAACGCCGTGCAGGGGTCCATCGAGGCGGGTGGGCGCATCGGCACCGCCGCCATCAAGGGGATCCAGGACGCCAGCAAGGGCGCAGGCGAAGCGGTGGGCGGGCTGCTCCAGGGGATCGGCGGTGCCTTCGGCGGCAACAAGGAAAAGGGCAAGGGCAAGGGCAAGAGCAAGTGACCGGCGCGGGCGGCCACTGACCGCCTCCCACGGGACTGCCGCCACAGACTCAAGCACGGCCACGGCCGATGCCGATATTGCCGCGTAAGCCCCTCCCGGAGAAACACATGCGAACGGATTCGCGCAACCTGGTCGCCCGCCCTGTCGTTCCAGCCATCGTGCTCACGCTGCCCTGCCTCGCGTTCGTCGCGGGCTGCGGAGAGACCTCGATGCAGGAGCGCATCACCGACACCATCGGCACGCTCTCCAAGGTGCAGTCGTCCGCGCGTCCGGTGGACGGGCCCTCGTTCCGCGAAGCACGCGGCGTGGCCATCGTCGACGAGACGCAGGCCGGCCTCGTGGTCAGCGGCGCGGGCGGCAGCGGCCTCCTGGTGCGCCGCACCTCTACCGGCTGGTCGGCGCCATGCGTCATCAAGGTGCAGGGCTTCGGCGTGGGACTCACGCTCGGCGGCGAAGGCCGCAGCGTGGTCATCGTCTTCTCCTCCGATGACGCGATCGACCGCTTCGTGGCCGACGGCAGCTACTTCCTGGCGCAGGCGCAGGGCACCTTCGGCGATGCGTACGGACGCACCAGTGACCCGGTGCAGCAGAAGGACCAGGTCAGCGTATGGGCCGTGGCCGGCGGCGTGTACGGCACGTGCGCGCTCGGGAGCATCGGCTTCAAGATGGACCATGCCGCCAACAAGGCCGCCTACGGCGACAACGTCACCGAGTGGGACATCCTCGACGGCAAGGTCACCGAGCCTGCCGGCCACTCCGCGCTGGCTTCGCGGCTCGATCGCATTGCGGGAACCACCGCAGGCGGGTGGCAGCCGAACCCTCGCACCGAGTCCACGCCGCCCGCGGAATCCGCCGCCGGACAGGTGAACGCGCGGACGCAGGCGCAGGGCGACTGACGCAGGAAATCGTGGGAAACATGGCAACCCGCCGCACGGGCGAAGGAGGTCGCACGCTCAGCGCGCAGCGGCCGGATGCCCGTCGCGCGCCTGGCCGGTCCATTCGAGGAACTCGCACATGGCACGCACGGTGCCCGGGAAGTTGTCGCTGAACGCCACGTGCCCCGCGTCCGGCACGAGCGCGGTGCGCGCCGCCGGGATCTCCGCCACGAAGCACTGCATCATGGACGGATCCGTCACCGCATCGAGCGATCCGTAGAGGACGAGCGTCGGCGCGGCCACCGATCCCATGCGGCCGACGAGCCCGTCGACGAGGAACGGCTTCATGGCCTCCACCACCTCGAGCGTCTGCGGTCGGCGCGCACGCGCCGCGTCGACGAACCAGCGGAGGAACGGTGCGGGCACCTTCGGCGGTCGGACGAAGACGTAGTTCATCACGCGGAGGAAGTCCTCCTCCGAGGCGATGTCGAGCGGATTCTCGCCCGCATCCACGTGGCGCATGAACTCGTTGCGCACCGACGGCACCACGCCCGCAGGCGAGAGCATCAGCAGCGCATCGACACGCTCCGGGTCCTCGATCGCCAGCTCGCATGCAAGCGCGCCGCCCATCGAGGTGCCCACCACCGTGGCGTGCGGCGCGCCGACCGCATCCATGAAGGCACCGACGGCGTGCACGTAGAACACCGCGTCGTGGACGTGGCCTTCGTGGTACGCGTGGTCGCCGAATGCCGGAAGATCGGGCGCGTAGGCGCGCCAGCCGCGGCGGCCGAACTCGGTGGCCAGCTGCATCATGGCATCCTTGCTGGTGCCGAACCCGTGCAGGAACACGATCGGCGGGCCGTCCACGGGCCCCGTGGCCAGGTACGGCCAGCGGTGGCCGTCGGCCTCGATTGAAAGCGAATCCACCCCGCTCGAGAGATACGCCACCTGCCGGAGCGGCACCACGATCATCGCCGGCTCGACCCACCACCCGTAGGCGGCGAGCGCGGCGAACGACACCGAGGCAATGCCCACCGCAGCCGCGGCACGGCGCAGGAATCGACGGCTCCCCGCAGCGCGCATCACGGCGCCTCGCTGCGCACGGAACCCGCCGCGGCGCGGTCGGGCGTGCGACGCGCCGGATCGGCGCGCAGCGCGCTGACGGACGCCAGCAGCTTCTGGGCCACCGAACGTTCCGGTTCACGGGCCACGGCCTGCTCGAACATGGCGAGCGACTCGTC
>CAMBSR010000053.1 GCA_945870475.1 Phycisphaera mikurensis NBRC 102666 | reverse complement strand
CGTGTTCTCGAGCACCGTCAGTTCGGGCAGCAGGTGATAGAACTGGAAGACGAAGCCCACGTGCTCGTTGCGGTAGCGATCGAGGCGCCGTGACGAGAATGCGCTGATGTGCTCGCCCCGGAATACCACGTGGCCGGCATCCGCGCGGTCGAGGCCGCCGAGGAGGTGGAGCAGGGTGCTCTTGCCGCTTCCGCTCGAACCGAGGATGGCCACCCACTCGCCGGGCTTCACGGAGATGGAGGCGCCCTTCAGCACCGGCACCTCCACGCGGCCCATGCGGTACGTGCGGTGCACGTCGTGCGCCGAGAGCAGGGCGTCGTCGAGGACGCTCAGCTTCGGGCGGTGGACTGGGCTGTGCGGCTGGGTGTTCATGGGGTTCTTCGCGCGTTCATTCGTAGCGGAGCGCGCGGACCGGGTCGATGTCGGCGGCGCGCGCGGCGGGCACGGCGGCGCCGAGCACGCTGAAGAGGATGGCGGCGACGAAGGTTATCCAAGCGTTCACCCAGTCGATCTGGCTGGGGATGCTGGCGAAGTAGTAGACGGCCGGGTCCCACATCAGGAACCCGCGGTGGAAGACGAGCCCGGTGCCGATGGCGGCGAGCGCCAGCGTGGCCACCACCCAGAGAAGGACGCCAAGCGCGCTCGAGCGGAGGGCCGCGCGCACCGTGAGGCCGAGCGCGCCGAGGGCCAACATGAAGAACGTGGCGTAGAGCCACGCGGGCGCGTCATTCCCGATTGCCGCGTGGATCGCGTTGATGTTGTGGATGACGAGCCACGCGAGGCCAACTCCCAGCAACGAACCCGCCACGCCGATCGCCAGACCGTAGCAGAGGAAGATCGCCATGACGCCCGTGCGGCTCGCGCCCGCCGCGCGCAGGATGCCGATGTCGCGGGTCTTCTCGCTGACGATCGACCAGAAGATGGCGAGGATCAGTCCTGCGCAGACCAGGTAGGTGATGGAGAACAGGATGCGCATCATCTGGCGCTCGTTCTCCACGGGCCCGATGATGTCACGGAGACGCTGCTCCCAGGTCATGATGGAGACCGATTCCGGGCGGGGCGGCTTGATGCTCACCGTGCGGTCGGCGGCGCGCTGCAGCCAGAACTGCTCGTATGCGTCCACGATCTGGGCCTTCAGTTCCTGCGGGGTCACGCCTTCTTTCGCGCGCACCAGGATCTGCGTGGCGCGCGCCGGCGAACGGCCAATCACCGGATAACTGCCGTCAGCATTGGGCTCGGCGGAGGTGTCCACCACCGGCGCCTCATCCAGGCGGAGGAGCTCCTGCCCATCCTTCAGCGGGATGAAGATGCGGTTCCTGTCCACCTGGAAGACCCCAGACACCACCTCGTTGACGACCTTGAAGACGCGGCTGTTGGACTGGGAAATGGTGCCCTTCTCGCTGATCGGCACCAGTGTCACGGTGATCTCATGGTTGGGCATCCACCACGAGGAGGACGATGGGCGGTAGCTGCCGTCGCGCTGGCGCTCGTTGACCCGGTGGGAGACGTGCATCCCGAGGAGGGCGCCGGGCTTGCCGGTGGCGCGGTCCCGGAGCACCTTGGCGTTCTCATACTGCGTGGCGTCCATCGCCCGGCGCGGGTCGTCCTCGCCCATGGCCAGCGCCTCCGCAGGAGAGGAGGCCGGCTTCCACCAGATGGTGCGGTCGAATTCCGTGACGCGCGAGAAGCTCTCGGGCTCGATGGCCCAGACCTGTGCGGTCGCCACGTCCTTGCTGGGCCCGTCGGGGTAGGGCATCCGGATCAGGCCGAAGGTGTCCACCAGCGGCGTGGCCGCGGCGGCGCCTGGGAGCTTCTCGATGTCGGCGATGAGTTCGCGGTAATACGGAATGCCCTGGATCTGGCAGCTCACCGCCACGTCGCTCACGAGGGTGCGCCCGGAGCTGCGGAGGTTGTCGAGGAAGCCGCTCATCACGCTCACCACGATCACCACCAGCGCCACGCAGAGCGCCACCGCGGCCACCGCGATCAACGGGATGGTCCGCGAGGAGAGGTAGCGGCGGACGAGGAGCTGGATGTAGGCGCCCAAAGTGGATTCATCGTAGCCGTGCGGCCGCGATCGCGTGCGGGCGATCCCGGCGTTGCGGCGCTCTCCGATGCCGCACGTCCCGAGTCGCACGAACGCGGTAGCCTTGCCCTGCGCGTTCCCGCGCGCCACGATGGACCCGCTCGTCACCGTTTCCACGCTCCTTGCCATCGCCTCCGCGGGCGAGTGCATCGTCTGGATGGTGTTCGCGTTCCGTTCGTTCCGTGAGTGGCGCGCCACCCCCTTCCTGGCAGACGCGCTTCGCAATGTCCCGGCCGAACTGCCCACGATGACCGTGGTCATCCCCGCGCACAACGAGCAGCGCGTGGCCGCCGCCTGCGCCCGCAGCGTGCTGGCGTCTGACTATCCGGGCCTCGACGTAGTCTTCGTGCTCGACCGCTGCACCGACGGCACGCGCGCCGCGCTGGAGCCCATCGCCGCTGCCGACCCGCGGCTGCGGATCGTGGACAACGCGTCCTGCCCCGATGACTGGGCGGGCAAGTGCAACGCGGCGCGCGTGGGCGCGTCGCACGCGCGCGGCGAGCTGCTCCTCTTCGCGGACGCGGACACGCGTTTCGACCCGCAGCTCCTGCGTGCTTCCGTCTCCATGATGCGCGCCCGTGCGGTGAAGATGCTCTCCCTCTTCAGCGCGCCCACGCACGACCACTGGTTCGAGCTCCTCGTGCAGCCGGTCACGAGCCTCATGCTGCTCAAGCGGTTCCCCATCAGCCGCATCAACGCGAACAGGTGGCGACGTCCGTTCGCCAACGGGCAGTTCATGCTCTTCGACCGCGCGGCCTACGAGGCCATGGGCGGGCATGCGGCCGTGAAGGACGATCTTCTTGAGGACCTCGGCTTCGCGCGGCGCATGCGCAAGGCGCGCATCCCGCAGGCGGTCGCCGTGTCGGGCGGCATGCTGCGGGTCTCCATGTACGACTCGTGGAAGGCGTTCACCACGGGCTGGAAGCGGATCTACATCGAGAGCTGCTACCGCAACCCGCGCCGGCTGCGTTCCGAGGCGCGGCAGATCCTGGCCATCGTGCTGGTGCTGCCGGTGCTGCGGACGGCGTCGGTGGTGCTGGCGGCGGTGGCGCTCCTCGACGGGCGCGCGCTCGACGAAGGTGCGCGCGCATTTGCCGTGGGTGCCATCGTCGTCGGCGTCGCCGCGCCGCTCGTGCGCCTGCTGACGCTTGCCGGGGTCTATCGCGTTGCGCAGTTCCCCGTCTGGAGCGCCATCTTCTTCCCGGGCGCCGCTATCTCCGTGGCGGGCATCTTCTCCGAAGGCGCACGCGACCTGGCCTCACGAACTCCGGTCCGGTGGGGCGGGCGTGCGTACGTCCTCGAGCCCACCGATCAATGAATCCCTCCGCACGAAACACCATGCGAATCCTCCTCACCAACGACGACGGCATCGACGCACCCGGCATTGCGGCGCTCTTCGACGCCATCCAGGGCCTCGGCGAGATCCGCGTGGTGGCTCCGGCCGGCATGCAGAGCGCCTCGAGCCACGGCATCACCTTCTATCACCCGCTCATGGTGCGCGAGGTGCAGGCCAACCCGCGCATGCGCGGCATTGCGGTGGAGGGCCGCCCGGCCGACTGCGTGAAGCTCGGCGCACGCGCGCTCTGGCAGGAGTGGTACGGCCCGGGCGCGCGGCCCGACCTCGTGATCAGCGGCATGAACGCGGGCGCCAACGTGGGCATCAACGTGATCTACTCGGGCACCGTGGGCGCGGCCGTGGAGGGGGCGTTCCTCGGCATTCCGTCGATTGCCGTGAGCCTGCACCTCGGCGATCGCAGCCGCACCGACTACGCGCGCGGTGCGCAGATCGCGCGCGTGGCCATCGACCGCATCCTCGAGCATCCGCTCGACGCGCACCGCGTGATGAACGTGAACGTGCCGCGCACCGAGAGCCCCGACGCGCCCATGCCGCCCATCCGCGTGGCGCCGATGAACGTCTCCGCGGGCATCGACGGCTACGAGCGCCGCGAGTCCCCGGACGGTCGCACCTACTACTGGCCCAGCGGCAACGGCATGGAGTTCTTCCATACCGCCGAGGGCACGGACGTCGAGCTCCTGATGACCCGCGCGGTGACCGTGACCCCGCTCTGGTACGACCTGAGCGAGCACGTCACGCTGGACACGTGGCGCGCGCGGCTCGAGCGCACCTAAGCGCGTACTTCTTCAGAGCAGCAGCCGCAGCGTCACGCGGACCTTCTCGCCTTCCTTGAGCGAGTCGATCTTCTTGCCGGCGGCGCGCCAGAAGAACAGGGAGTTCTTGATCACGCCGTCGATCTCCGGGTCGCCCGTGGGCAGGTTGAAGAAGACGTCGACGCAGCTTCCGGTGCGGTCGAAGGTGAGCGAGACCACCGGTGGACGGCAGCTCGGCAGCTGGCTCACGGTCTGGAGCGTGGTGAAGCGCGGCTCGCGCGGCTTGAGCGTGATGCCCTGCGCGGCCACCAGGCGGCCGTTCTTCCAGAGCTTCGGATCCACTTCGGTGAGGCTGGTGGCGGGGCTCTCGAGGTCCTTCAGCTCGCCCTTGCCGCCGGTGCCGGGCACCGTGGACGGGCCCTTGCCGCCGGCCTTGCCGGATTCGCCCGGAGCCTTCTCCTTGGCGTCGGTCTTCGGTCGTTCGGTGGATGCGATGCCGCCGCCTTCCGGAGCCTTCGGCGGCTGGTTCGCGGGTGGCGGCGGTGCGGGCTTCGGTTCGAGCGGCACCGTGGGAGTGGGCTGCTTCACCGGCTCCGGTGCCGGCGGTGGCGGGGCTGGCTTCGGCTCCACCGGCGGCTGCACCTTCGGATCGCGGGGCGCCTCGAGGGGTGGGTTCGGTTCTGCTTCGGGGTTCGCCGTCACCGGCACGGTGGGCGTGGGCGGCGCGGGCTGCGGCGGTTCGTTCACCGGCGTGGTGGTGGTCGGCGGCACCGGCGGGACGGGCTTCGGCGTCGCTTCCGCGACGACCGCGGGCGGCTGCTCGGGTGGCTTCGGGGCTTCCTCGGGCTTCGGCTCCTCGGGCGGCTTCGGTGCGGGCGGAGCGCTGGCGATGCGCGTGGCTTCCGGTGCAACCGGCGCGCCTGCCGTGGTAGCCGTCGTGGTGTTCGACTGCGCATTCGGTGCGCCGCCGCCGCCGCCGCCCGCGTTGCCCTCGGTTCCGCGGCCGTAGTCCTGCTCGCCGTTGCCGCCGGCATCGCTCATCCGGAAGCCGGCCTGCGCCACCACGCTCTGGCGGGCCATGTGTTCCTCGTAGTCCTCGCGGCCGATGATCACCACGCTCATCGAATCGCCGTCGTCCTGGCCGATGGCAACGTCTTCGACATCGGGCATTGCGGGCGAGGGCGTCGGCGTCAGCAAGGGCTGCAATTCCGGCTGCGGCGGCTCCGGCGGCTGCTGCGCGGCGGACTTCTTCTTCGCCTCGGGATTCGCCTCCGCCTGCTTGCGCTCTTCCTCTTCCTTCTTGCGCTCCTCGGGGGTCTTCTGCGCGTCGGGCTTGTTCGGATCCTTGCCCTTCTCCTTCTCCTTGGCCTTCTCGGGCTCGCTCTCCGCGGGCTTCAGCTGCCCCATCAGCTGGAACGCCAGCTGCGGCGAGAAGAGCACCATGTGGAAGCACAACGAGAAGACCACGCCCCATGCAAGGCCAGTGCCGACCCGGTCGTTGTCCGCGCGGGGGGGGAGCATGGGTGAGCGTCAGGGCGCAGGCGCGCCGGGGCCCGCCGGGGCGCTGCCGCCGGAGGTGGGGTGGTTTGCGGCGGCCACGCCGGGGCGGCCCACCAGGTTGACGGTCATGTTGAGCGGGCGGAGCCGGTCCCAGAGTTCCTGCAGGAGCGGCGCGCGGTCCACGCGGCCCTGGCCCTCGGCGATCGCCAGGTAGACGACCGTCTTCTTGTCCTTGGCGACCTTCTCCTTCACCTTGGTCACCATGCCCGGCAGCTCCACCGGATCCTTGTCGACGAACACCTTGCCGTCGAGGTCCACCGCGATGGTGACCGCCGGCGCCGAGGTGGCCGCCTTGCCGCTCGTGAACTGGCGCAGCTGCATCGGCACCAGGTCGACGCGCATGAGCGACGCCGTGGCATAGATGAAGTACGTGATGAGGAAGGTCATCACGTCGATCAGCGGGATCAGCTCGATCCGGGGGTGGATGGGCGTGCGGCGGATGCGGCGCATGGGGGAGTGCAGGATACGCGTGATTCCCGAGCTTCCCGTCGGCACGGCGCGAATCGGCGCAGATGGAACAAATCGGCCGGGGAATGCCGGGCGATCCCGCTATTCTCCCCCCGTGCCAATCAACGAATGGTCGGAATCAATCCAGGTCGCGGAACTCCACAACGATCCGTCGTTCGCGGAGGACATGGGCCTGCTCGCCAACATCTACCAGCACGCGGCCGATGAGCTGAAGGCCGGGCGCACCCCGTTGCCGCGCGTCCGGGACACCGTCCTCGACATGCGGCACGTGCAGTTCCTGAACTCCTCGAACATCGCGCAGCTCCTGCGCGTGCGCAAGCTGGCGACGCTCGCCGGCGCGCAGCTGCGGATCTGCAGCGTGACCGACCGCATCTGGGGCATCCTGCTCGCCACCGACCTCGACCGCATCTTCGAGTTCAGCGAGGACGTGACCACCGCGCTCGCCGCCATGCAGATGAACCACGGCAAGTGACGCTCGTTCGCTGACGTGCGGCGCGCGCTCATTCCGTTGAATTCCGGGAGCGGATGAATGCAGGAAGGCGACGCAGCGATGCGTCGCCTTCCTGCATTCACCTGCACGGCATCGATCACTCGGCGGCCGGCGGTGCATCCGCAGATGCGGCCGGTGCCTGCGCGGCGCCGTCGGACTCGTCGCCCGCGATCTTCGCCACCGAGGCCAGCGCATCGCCCGAGTCCAGGGTCACCACCTTCACGCCCTGCGTGTTGCGGCCCACCTGGCGGACGTCGGCGGCGCGGATGCGCACCACCATGCCGGACTTGGAGGAGAAGATCAGGCTGTCGGTGTCGCTGACGGCACGCACCGCCACCACGCGGCCGTTGCGGCCGTCGGTGCGGATGTCGATGCGGCCCTTGCCGCCGCGGCTCTGCGCGCGCGTCGAGCCGTCCTCGCTCTGCACCAGGTACTCCTTCATGGGCGTGCGCTTGCCGAAGCCGCTCTCGCAGGCCGTGAAGAGGTCGAGCGTGTCGTCGCAGACGATGCCGCCCACCACCTCGTCGCTCTCGGCGAGGTCGATGCCGATCACGCCCGCCGCGCTGCGGCCCATGACGCGGGCGTCGTTCTCGTCGAAGCGGATCGACATGCCCGTGGCCGTGGAGAGGAGCACGTGGTCGGCGCCGCTCGTCACGAGCACGTCCACCAGGCGGTCGCCTTCCTTGAGGCCCAGCGCGATGATGCCGGCCTTGTTGACGTTGCGGTATTCCTGCAGCGCGGTGCGCTTCACCTGGCCGTTGGCGGTCAGGAAGAAGAGGAAGTCCTCGCGCTCCTCGAACTTGGCCACCGGGCGCCACGCGCAGATGCGCTCGTCGGGACGCAGCTCGAGCAGGTTCTGCACGGCGCGGCCCTTGGCGGTGCGCGCGGCTTCCGGGATCTGCCACACCTTCAGCTTGAAAACGCGGCCGGTGTTCGTGAAGCAGAGCAGGCCGTCGTGGCTCGAGCTCACGTAGAGCTGCTCCACGAAGTCCGAATCCTCCTCGTCGCCGCCCGATGCGGCCTTGGCGCCGATGACGCCCTTGCCGCCGCGACCCTGCACGCGGTACGTGTCCGCCGGCAGGCGCTTGACGTAGCCGCGGCGGCTGACCGTGAGCACCACCTCGTGCTCGGGGATCAGGTCCGCCATCTCGAACTCCTCGGCCTCGGCGCCCTCGATCACGGTGCGCCGGTCGTCGCCGAACTTCTCCTTGAGCTCGATGGTGTCCTCGCGGATGATGTCGAGCACCAGGCGCTCGTCGGCGAGGATCGCCTCGAGGCCGTCGATCTCGTCCACCAGCTTGGTGAGCTCGTTGGTGAGCTTGTCGATCTCCAGCCCGGTGAGCTGGATGAGGCGCAGCGCGCCGATCGCCTCGGCCTGCACGCGCGTGAGGCGCGCGCCATCGGGCTGGGTCTTGTCGATCACGCTGCGCGGGATCTTCGGCGCGTACGGGTGCGTCGGCGCGATGCGGAAGGCGCGGGCCATGAGCCCCTCGATCGCCTCGTCGCGGGTCTTCGCGGCGCGGATGATGCGGATCACCTCGTCGATGTCGCAGACCGCGTAGATCAGGCCTTCGAGCTTGTGCGCCTGCTGCTTCGCCTGGCGGAGGAGGTACGCCGTGCGCCGGCGGATCACTTCCTTGCGGTGCTCGACGTAGAGGTCGATCAGGCTGCGCAGGGGCAGGGTGCGCGGCTGGCCGTTCACCAGCGCGATGTTGATGATGCTGAACGTGTCCTGGAGCGGCGTGAACTCGTAGAGCTGCTTCTCCACCACGGCCGGGTCGGCGTTCTTCTTGAGCACCACCACGATGCGCGTCTGCGCGTCGCGGCCCGAGTGGTTCTTGACGTCGGCGATGTCCGGGATGCGGTCGTTGCGGCTTGCCTCGACGATCTTCTCGATGAGGTTCGACTGCACCACCTGGTACGGGATCTCGTCGATGACGATGGCGTCGCGCGTGCCGTCCTTCTCGAGGTGCACCTTGCCGCGCACGGTGATGCGGCCGCGCCCGGTGGCGTAGGCCTCCACGATGCCGCGGCGGCCCATGATGCGGCCGCCGGTCGGGAAGTCCGGCCCGGGCATGCGCTTGAGGAGTTCCTCGAGGCCGATGGTCGGGTCGTCGATGGTGGCCACGATGGCGTCGCACACCTCGCACAGGTTGTGCGGGGGCATGCTGCTCGACATGCCCACGGCGATGCCGCTCGAGCCGTTGACGAGGAGGTTCGGGAGCTTCGCCGGGAGCACGGTGGGCTCCTGCAGGCGGTCGTCGTAGTTCGGCTTGAACGCGACGGTGTCCTTGTCGAGGTCCTCGAGGAGCGCCACTGCCGCGGCGGTCATGCGCGCCTCGGTGTAACGCATGGCGGCCGGCGGGTCGCCCTCGATGGAGCCGAAGTTACCCTGCTTGTCCACGAGCAGCGCGCGCGTCTTCCACGCCTGGCCCATGTTGACGAGCGTCGGGTAGATGACGCTCTCGCCGTGCGGGTGGTAGTTGCCGCTGGTGTCGCCGCAGATCTTGGCGCACTTGATCTGCTTGCGCCCCGGGGTCAGGTTGAGGTCGTGCATCGCCACCAGGATGCGGCGCTGCGAAGGCTTCAGGCCGTCACGGACGTCGGGCAGGGCCCGGTCCATGATGGTGCTCATGGCGTACGTCAGGTAGCTGTCGTGGAGCTCGCGCTCGATCTCGATGTCGACGAGGCGATCGACCGGCGCGACGGTGTTTTCTGGGGTCTCTGCCATGGTGTGTCCGAGATTGCGCATGATACCCGGAACTGCATTTTGAAGGCGCTCGGAGGCGGTTTGGCCATGCGGCGCGAAGGCTGTGATTTCAGGCGTTTTTGAGGGCCGTCAGCTGCCGCGCGGCGCGCATGCCTCGAGGAGCGTGAGCCACTCGATGTTGCCGGGAACGCCGGCCTTCTTGCTGGTCTTTCCCCCAACGAGCGGGCTCTGCGTGCTGCCCATGACCTTCGCGCCGAGGGCGGGCATCTCCGCCTCCACGCGCGTCACCACGCCGGGCACGCGCTCGTGCGGCAGGAATCCGCGGTCGAGCCAGGCCTTCTCTTCGTCGCGCAGCTCGTAGTGCGGCTTGATGAGCGTGATGATCCGCCCGCCCGGGGCCAGCCACGTGAGCGCGGCCGGAATCGCCAGCCGCTGCGGCGTCCATGCGAGGTCGAGCACCACGAGGTCCACGCCGCCCGCGGGAGCCTCCGCGTGCAGCGCGTTGGTGCGCTCGCGGGTCTCCACGCGCGGGTCCTGGCGCAGCTTCCACGCCAGCGCGCCGTAGCCGGTGTCGATGGCCGTCACGTGCTTCGCGCCGCGCTGCAGCAGGCAGTCGGTGAAGCCGCCGACGTTGCAGCCGAAGTCGGCGCAGCGCAGCCCGGTGACGTCGAGCTTGAATTCCTCGAGCGCGTGCTCGAGCTTGGCCCCTGCGCGCGAGACGAACTTCTGCGGCGCGTCCGCGGCCACGCTCAGCCCTTCACGCCCACGATGGCGATTCCGGCGCGATCGGCCGCGGCGATCACCGCGGGCTTGTCCACCAGGATCACGCGACCCACGCCCACGGCCACGCAGCCCGCGCCCGCCTTGGCGAGGCCCTCGATGGTCTGCACGCCGATCGTCGGCACGTCGGCGCGCATGTCGTGGCCCGGGCGCGCGCTCTTGAGGAGCGTCCAGCCCTTGGCGCGGCACAGCTCGCCGCTGCGCGCGATCATCGCATCGGTACCCTCGACGGCTTCCACGGCGATCACGTCGCGGTCGCGCACGCTGATGGCCTGGCCGATGTCGAGCCCGCCCACCTTCTCGAGGAGCGGCCACCCGAAGGCGATGTCACCGAGCGCGCGCGCGTCCGGCTGCACGCGGCCCATGGGGCCCTCGCTCGCCAGGTGTTCGGGGATGTAGCGCGTGGAATCGATGAGGTGCACTCCTTGCGATGCCAGGTCCTCCGCCACCGCGGTCAGGAGCGTAGCGCTGCGGCGGTCATGGCGGAGTTTCCGCAGCCAGAGATCGATGGTGCGCAGGTCCGGCATGTCGCGCAGCGCCTTGAGGATGAGCCACGGGTCGTGCATCCTTTTCTTGCTGACGCGGCCGACCATGGTGACTTCGGTGATCCCCGCGCGCCGGAAGAGGCGGATCCACTTTCCGATCTGCAGCACGCCCGCCTCGCGGAACTCCGCGCACTCGGCGGGCAGGCCTTCCTCCCACTGGTCGCGCAGCCCCACGCAGAACGCTTCCTTGCCGGACGCGCGGATGCCGCGCGCCACCAGGAAGGGCAGGGTGCCCTGGCCGGCGATGATGCCGACGCGTCCGCTCACGCGGTGCCGCCTCCGCCTCGCGGTGCCTTCGGCGCGCGCGCGATGTCGGCGGCGGCGTCCTTGCCGGCATGCATCGGCAGGAACTGCGTCGGGTCGTGGGGCGTGGGCTCGTGCGCGAGCAGCGCATCGATCGCCTCGGTGCCGGTGTTCACCACGGAGA